>NZ_JBXWMF010000020.1:0-89674 GCF_059609725.1 Ruegeria sp. YTSC199 | reverse complement strand
TAATCAAACCAACCAGATGCGCCAGATCCTCTCTTAGCTCAGGCAGCCATCTGTCCCAAAATCCCTGACAACGGACAATCTGGCAGAGCCTTTTGGCTTTTAATGTTGGGGTAGAAGTTGGCCAATTGGCAATCGTATTGGTGACATGGCCGCTACTGAAAGCCATTGCAAACGTTGGTCCCACACCTGAGCTAACGCTTAGAATTTCAATAGCAATCGGGTGCGGAGTTATTGCGAGTTGGTGGACATTCGAACGTGGGAAGGACTTTTTGGAAATGCTTAACATCTAGTATGAAAACTGAAATTTTTAGTGTTGTTTTCCAGTCTAAGTCGTTTCTGGTTTGCACCTACATTGGTTTTTAACCGACACGAGGGATGCTGTTGGTTATGTTTGTTTCGTGCCGGGAGCGTTCGCGTGACGGCTGCTACCTGCCGACTTCAAGGGCAGCAAGCCTCTAACTTTGCGTGGTAGGTCTGGGCTCATCTCTCACGTTGTCTGCATACAGGATCAATGGCTGCGATCGAGCATATTTAGTAATAGTGCGTTGAGTCCGCAAGTAAGCTGAATACTCAACTAGTGATCGCTTCACATAACAATTCGTTGCACGTTGAACAGCGGAATAGTAAGGCACAAAAAGAGCTGCACGAAAGAAGACTACCTATTCATCAAAGTAGGCGTTGTGAGTCGTGTAAATTGCCTGAATTGTTGGCGTTAAACGGTCAAGATGTGTGCGAAGTACTTGGTCGGCTGCCCGAGCGTCCCCATTGAAGAGGGCCTGTAAAAGAGATTGATGATCCTGATACAGAACCTCCATTGCTTCCTTGCTGGTTAGTGCCAGCATACAAAGGCGATCAACCTGCGCCTTGTTATCGGCAATAATTTCAAACGCAAACTCTTGTTTGGCCGAGGCGCAAAGTAATTTGTGAAACTGGTAGTCCAGATCATGAAAACCGCTGACATCTTTTGCTGAAATTGCTTCCGCCTGTTTGCGAAGGTTGGCTTTCAATGCCGCGTCTACCGATTTGTCCCGATCTAACGCGGCAGCGCGGATAACTTCCAATTCGACCGCAGTACGTACGAAGCGGGCGTTCGCGATAAGCTGTCGTGAGAACGGCCGAACCACTGTTGCACGCTGGGGCCGCACCAAAAGCAGATTGAGATTGGCTAACCGTGTGAAAGCCTCCCGCACAGGTTGACGTGAGAGCCCGAATGACTTCGCTACGTCCGTTTCGGATATCTTGGTCCCAGGGAGCAATTCCAACCGGGTGATTTGTCCAAACAGTTCGTCAAAGACGACATCGCTACTCGTCGTGCGCTCAAGGGTTCCCAATGCTGCCATTTTTTTGATTTCCAAACTCTGTTTGATGACATTGTGGCAGATCGAAAAGCAAAGTGATAGATCGTATTTGGATACTAGACGACAGATTTTCGATGTTTTTATATGAAAAGTATGGAGCAATTGGAAGTATTTCTAGAAAATATGTTGACTAGTATCCCAGTTTTCGAGTTGTATATGCCATGAACGAGGGCGGAGCAATCGTGCTTGCTGGGAGGAAATCAGATCATCCTGACTTGGGTAGGTGCTGATTTGGCGTAGCCACTTGCTAGGTTTCGAACGCGATCACCAGTCATAGACGACTGGGCCAAAAACAAGATTTGAACCTGATCTGGGAGGATAGAATGTTCAATTTCTCAATGAAGACGATGGCTGTAGCAGCTGTCTTGCTTAGCGGAGCTTCGGTCGCGCAGGCTGATGTCACGCTTCGTGGCGCAAGCATGTTTGATGAGGAGCATGCATTCACCAAAACACTGCGTGAATTCGAACGGCTGGTCGCTGAGAAATACGATGGCGAAGTTGATTTCGATCTGCGTCTGAACGGCGAGCTTGGCGTCGAATCCGACTACGTGACCTACCTTAACCAGGGTGTCGCGGTGGACTACACCATTCTGGCCCCTTCCAACATGGCCGTATTTTCAGAATCCATTCCTCTGATGGATATGCCTTTTCTTTTCCGTGATTTAGAGCATTGGGATGCGGTGCTTTCCTCGGATGCGCTGAAACCTCTTGAGGATGATCTGCGCGAAGCCGCTGGCATCGTGATTGTCGGGTATCATGGAGGCGGTGTGCGGAATCTGGCCTCTGCCGAGCCCATCACAAACATGGAAGAGCTTGCAGGACACCGTATGCGCGTCATGGGAGCCCCAATTCAGGCGCAAACTTTCTCTGCTGTTGGTGCGGCACCATCTGCCATCGCCTACAACGAAGTCTATAACGCAATTCAAACAGGCGTTATCGCCGGATTCGAAAATGAAGCCGCCTCAATCCAGAACCTGAAGTTCTACGAAGTCGCGCCACATGTTTCATTGACTCAGCACACGATCACCGTGCGCCCAATTGTGATGTCAGCAAAAATCTTCGATGAACTGCCTGAGAACCTGCAAGCCGCCATCATGGAAGCTGGCGCTGAGGCCGGTGCATTTGGTCGCGCGCTAGAGAGCGGTCAGGACGGTGAAAAACTTCAAGCAATGATCGACGCAGGTCAGATCGAAGTGCATGAGTTCGAGGGCCGCGAGAAAATGCTGGAATTGGTTCAGCCGGTCCAAGACGCCTATGCTGAAGAGCTGGGCGCGACAGAGCTGCTCAATAACGTTCGCGGAATGTAATCTCCCGGCTGACGGGCGGGTGAGACATCAAGCTCGCCTGTCGGCACAATTTCCGATGCGCCAGGCGCATCACATCGCGGAGTAGGGCGGAACATGCTTGGAAAATATCTGGATAAGTTCTGCACCTGGCTTCGCATTTTGCTTGGCGTGCTGATGGGGGTGCTGTCGATACCGGTCGCGATGCAGGTCATTTCTCGCTACACCGGATTAATCCCAACTTACCTTTGGACTGAAGAAGTTGCGACGTTCCTGTTCGTCTGGATCGTTATGATCGGATCTATTGTCGCCGTTTGGGATGGAACGCATTTTGACGTTCGTATCACGCGGGATGCGACTGGCCCGTTATCTCGCTTGCTTCAAGAAGGCGTAGTGCATGTTGCCATCATGATATTTGGGGTGTTCTTCCTGTTTTACGGCATCGAATACACCGAATTCGGCAGCAACCAACGGTCTGTAATGATGCGTGCCAACCTTGCAATCACGCACATATCGGTCCCGATTGCCGGAGGGTTTTGGTTTCTCTTATCGGGGTTCCGGCTATTCGAAGCTGTGACGCGATACTTTAGCCGCGAAAGCAGTCAGACATGATCCTCGATACCGCTACGGCCGCCACAATGCTCATTGTCGGTTTCCTGGTGCTGATTTTCATCCGCATCCCAGTGGCTTTCGCATTGGGTTTGGCAACTCTTCCCGTAGTATTGCTAGAACTGCGTCTGACACCATTCATTGTGCTCGACCGGATGTTTCAATCCTACAACTCGTTCATTCTGCTGGCCGTGCCGTTCTTTTTATTGGCGGCGAACTTGATGAATTCCGGCAAGGTGACTGATCGTTTGATTGAATTGGCTCGGGTGTTGACCGGCTGGATGCCGGGCGGCTTGGGTCATGTAAATGTCGCGGTTTCGATGCTTTTTGCAGGTATCTCGGGGTCTTCGACAGCGGATGCGGCCGGCATCGGAAAAATCCTGATCCCTGCCATGCAGAAAGAGGGATACGACACGCGATTTGCCGTTGCCATCACCGCCTGTTCTTCGGTGATGGGGGTCATCATTCCGCCGTCGATTTTGATGATCGTCTGGGGCGGCGTCATGCAGGTCTCTGTTGGTGCGCTGTTTCTGGGCGGTGCGATCCCGGGTATGATGATCGGCTTGACCTTGATGGCTACGGTGTATGGATTTGCAAAGGCCCGCAATTACCCAGTTACAGCGTCGCCAAATTGGGGTGAGTTCTGGGCCGCTTGGAAAGGCGCCGCACTGGCCCTTTTGACACCGGTCTTTGTGATTGGTGGTATTGTAGGCGGCCTAGTTACTCCAACTGAAAGTGCGATCATAGCCGCTGGTTACGCGCTGATCTTGGGCATGTTTGTTTACAAGACGGTTACGCCCAAAGACTTGGGTACGATACTCTATGACACTGCACGCTTCGCGGCCATTTCGTTGTTTGCGATCGGTACAGCTTCGGCATTCGGCTGGCTCCTGTCATTTTACAATGCGCCGCGCCTTATTGTCAGCGCCCTGACGGCTTGGGAGTTTGGTGCGTTTGGAACGGCGCTGTTGATTGCTCTGCTGTTTTTGCTCTTTGGCCTGTTCATTGATGCGATCCCAACAATCATCATTCTTGGAACAGTTCTGATGCCGGTTGCTCAGGCAGGTGGTGTCGATCCAATCGCATTTGCCATCATTGGTATCGTATCTCTGGCCTTCGGGCTGGTGACGCCGCCCTATGGCTTGTGCTTGCTGATTTCCGCAGCGATTGGCGGTCTAAACGTTGTGCAAGTCCTGCGCGAAGTTGTGCTGATTCTTGCACCGATGCTGGTCATCCTCATTCTGCTGGCAGCATTCCCCGAAATCATTCTGTGGCTCCCAAAGGCTGTCATGCCCGGAGCATTCCGATAGCGGCGTCTCAATTTGTGCTGGGCGCGCATTGAGAGAAAAGCCAACTCAAACCCACAACGAAAGCGAAGCTGGCGCTTTGTATTGGGAAGGATCGACATGAAACTTGCAGGTAAAACCGCCATAGTAACGGGAGGTGGCCGCGACATTGGCCGTGCGGTTGCGATCAAACTCGCCTCTGAAGGCGCAAATGTCGCGATCAATTATTTTTCCAGCTCGAATGGCGCGGAGGAAACCGTTTCTGCAATCGAAGGCAAAGGCGGTAAAGCGATTGCCCTACAGGGCGATCTGAACAAGAAGACGGATGTTGACGCGTTGGTGTTTCGCACTGTCGAAGCTTTTGGTGGTATCGATATTCTGGTCAACAACGCTGGTGGCTTGATTGCTCGCAAAACTATCGCGGAAATGTCTGTTGAGCATTGGGACGCCGTCATGACACTGAATTTGACCAGTACATTCCTGATGACCCAGGCTTGCCTGTCCCGGATGACGTCGGGGGCTATTGCCAACCTCGCAAGTCAAGCCGGGCGTGATGGCGGTGGGTCAGGTGCTGTGGCTTATGCTACGGCCAAGGGCGCGGTTATGACCATGACACGGGGCTTGGCAAAGGAAGTCGGCCCCGACATTCGAGTGAATGCGCTTTGTCCTGGTATGATCGACACCGATTTTTACAACGTTCACACTCCTGATGCAGGTCGTCGCGGCTCTGAAGCCAACGCGCCGCTTAAGCGTCAAGGTCATGTGGATGATGCAGCGAATCTCGTGCTTTTCCTGGCCTGCGAGGACAGTGCTTTCATCACGGGCGCAAATATCGATCTCAACGGTGGCATGCTGTTTTCCTAATAGAAAAGGAGAGAACCTGTGTCCCATTTCCCGATCGTCTCGACCGGTGAATATGTCACGCGGCAGGTCCTGTCTGAACATTCAGACCTCATGGTTGTTGCCTTCCGGTTCCAGGCGGCCGGGGCGATTGGTGCTCTGCACAGCCATCCGCATGTTCAGGCAACCTATGTCGAAAGCGGGCGATTTCGTTTCAAACTTGGTGAACGCGAACAAGAGTTTGGTCCCGGCGACAGCTTTGTCATCCCATCAGGCCAAACTCATGGCTGCATATGTCTGGAGCCCGGTACATTGGTCGACAGTTTCACACCCCGTCGCGACGATTTTCTGTAACTGACATGCGTTTCTTGGCAATCGGGGAGTGCATGGCAGAACTTGCTCCATCAGATCTGATGGGAGAGTTTAGACTTGGCTTTGTGGGTGATACCTTCAATACAGCGTGGTATATTGCACAGGTCGCATCAGATATCGACGTCAGCTATTTCACCGCTGTCGGAGACGATGCAATTTCGCAGGAAATGCGGGCGTTCATGAAAGACAGTCGGATTTGCGATACGCACGTCCAGGTCATTTCAGGCAAATCAGTTGGGCTATATCTCATCCATCTCAACAACGGTGAGCGCAGTTTTTCATATTGGCGCAACGACTCCGCAGCCAGACAACTCGCTGTCGACGAGATTGCACTTGGACGAGCAGTTGGAGACGCAGATTTGATCTACTTCTCTGGAATCACTCTCGCCATTCTCGATCCACAATCCCGCGTAAAGCTGCTTGATGCAGTGCGTCATGCACGTGCGTACGGAATAACTGTTGCCTTCGACACAAACCTGAGACCGCGGCTTTGGTCTAAGCCGCAGGAAATGACCGACATGACTATGATGGCTGAGGAACAATCTGATATCGTTCTGCCATCTTACGATGATGAAGCAGAGTGGTTCGGGGATCGCGATTCAATTGCAACGCTGAACCGTTATGTTGAGATTGGTGTGGATCAGATTGTCGTCAAGAACAGCGCTCAGCCAGTGGTCTTTCGGAATGGAGGTCAACGCGGTGAGGTAGACGTTGATCCAGTGACAGGCGTTGTTGATACCACCGCGGCAGGGGACAGTTTCAATGCAGGTGTATTGGCAAGCACTTTAAGGCACGATGATTTAACTTCCGGAATACGGCAAGGATGTCGCCTTGCAAGCCACGTCGTCCGTCACAAAGGCGCGCTTATTCCTGTCGATGTTGATCTCAGGAGAGATGAGGCGGGATGGTGACCCCCTGCAATCAAGGAGCAACAAGACCATGAAACAGACCTGGCGATGGTTTGGCCCTTCCGACCCCATTTCGATTGGTGAAATCAGGCAAACCGGCGCATCCGGCATCGTTTCGGCCTTGCACTATGTTCCAACAGGAGAGGCTTGGTCCGTAGAGCTGATCAAGGAACGACAGCAACAGATTGAACAGCCCGAAGGCGTTCCGTCTGGGTTGACTTGGGATGTCGTTGAAAGCGTGCCGGTGTCTGAAGCAATCAAATCTCAAAATGGCCCGATAAGGCAACACATTGAGGCCTACAAGTTCAGTCTGCGTAACTTGGCAGAATGCGGTATTCACACGGTCTGCTACAACTTCATGCCAGTGCTTGATTGGACGCGAACAGACCTGAGCTATCCGTTGCCGCATGGCGGGAATGCGATGCGGTTTGACCTTATTGATTTTGTCGTATTCGATTGTTTTATCCTATGCAGGAAGAGCGCAGAGCAAGACTATTCAGGCGAGATCATAGAAGCGGCACAGGCTCGGCTTGCAGACCTCGGCGAAGGAGATCGCCGGAACCTGTCGAACAATATTGTCGCTGGCCTGCCGGGCGCTAACGACAAATGGTCTCTTGAGGACGTAAAACGAAACTTGGGCGCATATGTTGGCATGACAACGGAAATGCTCCGGTCCAATCTGGTTGATTTCCTGTCCGAGGTCGTTCCAACGGCTGAAGAACTTGGCATCCGGTTATGCTGCCACCCCGATGATCCACCTTTTCCCTTGCTTGGGCTGCCAAGAGTCATGTCGTCGCAAAGCGATTACGCCGCCGTTCTGGATGCTGTCGACAGCCCGGCCAATGGGGCGACGCTTTGCACCGGATCATTGGGCGTTGCTATAGATTTCGACCCCGTGTCTTTCATTGCTCAGCTTGGTCATCGAATCCACTTTGTACATCTTCGCAATACAGTGCGTGAGGGTCCAAGCGACAGCAATCGCCACAGTTTTTCCGAGTCCGAACATCTGGCAGGAGACACCGATATGGTTGCAACGATCCGCGCCTTGTTAGCCGAGGAACAACGGCGCCGAAATCAGGGTCGATCTGATTATGAAATTCCCATGCGCCCGGACCACGGGCATGCCTTGCTGAGCGACCTCACACGTCCGTCACAGCCTGGCTACCCCTTAATAGGCAGGATGAGAGGTCTCGCTGAACTGCGCGGTGTTATGCATGGCTGCAATTAGATGCTTATCTGGGTTCAACGCCGTTATTCGCTGTTTACTTGTTGTCATCTTACCACGCGGACAGAAAAGACCGTTTGCCTGACTTGATGGAAAGCCTTTGAGTCGCAAATGACAAGACCTGTGCGCTTCATGAGGGATCCAATGGATCAAAATCAAATTCTGAGCTGTCGTTGAACGGCAAAACTATTCGCCGCCCGACAGTCTCTCTGATCATGAAATCCATAAAGCCCGGACTTCAAGGGACTTGTTCTCGGTGAACTGTGGGTGCCGGTAAAGCTATACCAACGCAAGGTTGGCTTCGTAGCACACCTCAATTACTCCAGATAGGTTTTGAACCAATCAATTGTGCGGTCCCAGGCCAAGTTTGCCATCTCCTCGTCAAAGCGTGGCGTGCTGTCATTATGGAAGCCGTGGTTGGCATTTTCATAGATATAGGCCTCGTAGACCTTATCGTTTGCCTGCAGGGCGGTCTCGAAATCCGGCCAGCCTGCGTTAATCCGCTCGTCCAGCTCGCCCATCTGAATCAGCAACGGCGCCTGAATTTTGGCGACATCCTCGGCTGCTGGCTGGCGTCCGTAGAACGGAACACCAGCGGCAAGTTCGGGGTAGGCCACGGCAATTGCGCTGACCACACCGCCGCCATAGCAGAAACCCACAGCGCCGACCTTTCCAGTGCAGTCATCTCGATTCAACAGGTATTCAAATCCATTGAAGAAATCATTCATCAACTCGACCCGGTCTACAGTCTTTTGCAGTTCGCGCCCATCGGCGTCGTTGCCCGGGTAACCGCCAACTGACGTCAGGCCGTCGGGGGCCAGTGCCATAAAACCTGCCTTCGCCAATCTGCGCGCCACGTCCTCGATGTAGGGGTTCAGGCCGCGGTTTTCATGGATCACCAGCACTGCGGGCAATGGCTCTTCAACGCCGGCGGGCCGAACAAGGTACCCCCTGACATCGCCTGTTCCATTTGGTGAGGGATAGGTGATGTAGTCTGCATGGATATCGGGATCGTTGAATGACACCTGCTGCGCCAGCGCGTAATTTGGGCTGAGCATGTTCAGCAATGCAACCGCTGATAAACCACCAACCGCGAACTTACCGGCGCGGTCAAGAAACTGGCGCTTGGTGATTTTGCCGTGCGCGTAAAAGTCGTACAGGTCCAGAAGTTCCTGGTCGAAGTCTTTTGCCGTCATGCGAGTCATAGTGAATCTCCTGATGAGTTGGCAGTAAAAAAGGTTCGTTATTGTCCGATCTATGAGTCTTGGTTTGGTTGCACTATTAGAAACTCTGTCCAATGTTACGCAGCCTTGAGATGCTCCAAGGCAGCCTGCGTGCCGCCACTGTTATGAGGCATGCCGCTCTTGGCTAGCCCCATTTCTACGCCAGAAAGGGTGGCCATCAACATTAGGTCGTTGAAGTCGCCCAAATGGCCTACGCGGAACACCTTGTCGGCTACTTTGGACAGGCCATTTCCTAACGAGATATTATAGTACTCCAACGCCGTTGCTCGAAACGCGTCCGCCGAATGACCTTCGGGTACCTTAACGGCTGTCAAAACGCCCGATTCCTGGCCTTGATGGGTGCACAAAACCTCAAGGCCCCAAACGCGCACGGCAGCCCGTGTCGCGGCTCCGTGTCGGGCATGGCGGGCAAAAACATTGTCCAACCCTTCCTCATGCAACATGTCGATGGCCTCATTCAGTCCATAGAGAAGATTGGTGCCCGGGGTGTAAGGAAAGAACCCTTTCTGGTTCGGTCCAACCATATCCTGCCAATCCCAGTAACTTCGCGGCATGGTCACGGACTTTGAATGTTCCAGCGCCCGATCGCTTACCGCGTTGAAACTCAGACCAGGTGGAAGCATCAGTCCTTTTTGCGAACCTGCGATACAGACATCGACCCCCCAGTCATCGAACCGAAAATCGATCGACGCAAGGCCGGAGATGGAGTCCACGATAAGAAGAGCAGGGTGTTTCGCCGCGTCTATGGCGCTGCGCACTTCCTCAATTGGCGAGACTGACCCGGTCGACGTTTCATTGTGGACAACGCAGACCGCCCTGATGTCGTGCTGACTGTCCATACGCAGACGGTCTTCAATCTGATTGGGGTCCGCACCGCCACGCCAATCCCCTTCGATGAGTTCTGGCTGCAACCCAATTTTCTTAGCAAGGTTGTTCCACATGAATGCGAAATGCCCTGTTTCAAACATGAGCACTTTGTCGTCCGGTGACAATGTGTTCACAAGTGCGGCCTCCCATGCTCCGGTCCCGGACGATGGGTAGATAATGACGTTCTGTTTTGTCTTGAAAATCGTTTTCATCCCCTTGAGAGCCTTGTTGCCCACTTCTGCAAAATCGGGCCCTCGATGATCGATGGTCTGCGCGCTTATGGCTTTCAGGATGCGCTCTGGCACAGCACTTGGCCCTGGAATCTGCAAAAAGTGTCTACCCGCCTGACGCATTTGAACTGATCCTTACGCTGGTGCCAAAAAGAGTGGCGCGATTACCTATTGCAAAAGTTAATTATGAATTCATTATTCAGTCAACGGTGAAGTGAAGCGTGGAATTGGGCTTACAGGGAAGGGAAGGCGAACCTGATGGTAGAGAATGGATCGTTGTACCGCCGACTGTTGTCTGATGTACGGGGAGAGGTGATGTCAGATCCGGCATCGCTTGCTCGATACTCGACCGATGCCTCAATCTATCAGATGAAACCGGACGCTGTGGTGAGCCCCCGATCCACAGAAGACGTCCAAGCCGTGATGTCCATTGCGCGGGACGAAGGATGCTCGGTTCTTCCTCGCGGCGGCGGCACGTCGCAATGCGGCCAAACGGTCAATCGCGGGGTGGTGTTGGACAACACTCAACACTTGAATCGTGTTCTCGATGTGGACGTCGAGAAACGTATCGCGCGCGTTCAGCCTGGTGTTGTCCTGGATCAATTGAATAGCGCGTTGAAGCAGCATGGCCTGTGGTTTCCGGTCGATCCCTCAACCGCGTCGCGCTGTACACTTGGGGGGATGGCGGCCAACAATTCCTCGGGTGGTAAGTCTTTGCGTTATGGGATCATGCGAGACAACGTCAATGCAATACGGGCAATCATGGTTGACGGCATCGAAGCGCGGTTCAGCGCGGACTCTGAAGGTTCTGGTGACTATGGGAACCTTGTCGCCGACATGCGGGCTCTTGGACGTCGCGAGGCTGGGGAAATTGACGCGCGTTTTCCTAAAGTCCAGCGCCGTGTGGGAGGCTACAATATCGACGCGCTCACCGGCAATGACGTTAACATGGCCCATTTACTCGTGGGGTCCGAAGGCACGCTGGCCTATTTTACAGAATTGGAATTGAATCTGGCGCGGTTGCCGGGCGAGAAAGTTACCGGCGTGTGCCATTTTCCGACATTTCGTGCTGCAATGGAGGCCACCCAGCACATCGTGACGCTCAACCCGCAGGCGGTAGAGTTGATCGACGACACCATGATTGCGTTGGGGCGTGAAATCCCATTGTTCCGCAAAACGATTGAGGCATTTATAGAAGGCAACCCTGAGGCCCTGCTGCTGGTGGAATTTGCCGAGGGCAGCGCCGAGGCCAATGCTGCAAAACTGGTCGAGCTTTCGCAATTGATGGGAGATCTCGGGTTTGCTTTTAGTGGCGCGGAAAACCGGTGGGGCGGCGTTGTCTCTGTTACGGACAACTCTCTGCAGAGCGCTATCGCCGAGTACCGAAAATCCGGGTTGAACGTCATGATGTCGATGAAGGAGGCAGGCAAACCGATCTCTTTTGTCGAAGACTGCGCTGTTCCGTTGTCCGATCTCGCCGATTACACCGCTGGCCTAACCGAAATATTTGCCCGGCATGGCACAAAGGGAACATGGTACGCGCATGCCTCGGTGGGATGCCTGCATGTCCGTCCTGTGTTGAACATGCGCCAGGACAAGGACGTTCGAACAATGAGGGCAATTGCCGAAGAGACCTTTGATTTGGTCAAGAGATACAAAGGCTCTCATTCCGGCGAACACGGTGATGGGATCGTGCGATCGGAGTTTCATAAAAAAATGTTCGGCCAGCGTATCGTGACCGCGTTTGAAGAGGTCAAGGCTCGATTTGATCCCGGCGGAATGATGAATCCCGGCAAGATCGTGAACGCACCGGCCTTGGATGACCGTCGACTATTCCGCTATGGCTCGGACTATTCGGTTCCAGAGTTCGAAACGACGCTGGACTGGTCCGCTTGGCCGGGTTCAGGAGGAGGGTTTCAGGGCGCCGTCGAGATGTGTAACAACAATGGTGCATGTCGCAAGCTAAAGGGCGGCGTTATGTGCCCATCTTTCCGAGCGACGCGAAACGAGCGTGATGTTACGCGTGGGCGGGCAAACACGCTGCGGTTTGCCATCAGCGGACAGATGCCGGGCGGTTTAACATCCGATGCCATGTTGGACACAATGAAGTACTGCGTGTCCTGTAAAGCTTGCGCTCGGGAGTGTCCGACCGGCGTCGACATGGCGCGAATGAAAATCGAAGTATTGTCAGCGAAACGTAAAAAAGACGGGCTGACGTTGGCAGATAAATTGATAGCGAATCTTCCCCGATACGCGCCAAAAGCTGCAAAAGTCGCTTGGCTTATGAATCTTCGGAACAAAATTGGACCCCTGCGTGAGCTATTGGAAAGACCGACGGGTATTTCGGCGCGACGTGATCTTCCAGAGTGGTCTTCTGCTCCGTTCCGTGATGCCGAGGCCCAGGACAATGATCCGCAGGTTTTGCTGTTTGCCGATGTGTTCAACCGTTATTTTGAACCAGATAATCTGCGCGCTGCAGTTCGGGTATTGCGGGCAACAGGACTTCGAGTGTCCGTGGCGCGAGACGACCAATCTGACAGGGCCTTAGATTGCGGACGTACTCTTTTAGCCATGGGTTGCGTTGAAGAAGCACGTCACGAAGCGCAGCGCGTGATTGAGGCGACGCGAGAGGCGGTCGCAAAGGGTGTGCCTGTAGTGGGTCTCGAACCGTCTTCTATCCTTACTTTCCGGGATGAATTTATGGCCCTTTGCCCGGGACCAAAAACGGAGATGTTGTCGAACGCCACGCACACCTTTGAGGAATTTCTGGCCAACCAGCCGGATTTGCCCCTGAAGCCGTTGGATCGCCCAATCTATGTGCATGGACATTGCCACCAGAAAGCACACGATGCCGTTACACCGATGCTCAACCTACTGAAGCGAATTCCGGGGGTACAGGTTCACATGATTGAAAGCAGCTGTTGTGGTATGGCCGGGGCGTTTGGATATGCGCCTGACACTACCGATGTTTCGTTAAAGATGGCACAACTCGACTTGTTCCCGGCGTTGGAAGCAGCGCCAGTAGATGCAGTTATCGTGGCAGATGGGACATCTTGCCGCCACCAAATCGCCGAAGGTACGCAGCGCCAGGCAATGCACGTCGCGCGCCTGCTGGATATGGTTCTTGATGTTTAGGAAATGGAAATGAACCTGACGGATAGCATTAATCGCCCGACCCTTCACGAAGAACTGGTCGAAAGGCTGCGTAACCTGGTTGTCGAAGATGTTTTGAAGCCAGGAGAAAAAGTGCCCGAGAAACAACTTTGCGACTCGTTGGGGGTCTCACGAACACCACTGCGAGAAGCCCTAAAGGTGCTTGCATCAGAAGGCTTTGTGGTACTTCAAGCCAACCGGGGTGCCCGCGTCGCAAGTGTCACGCGAGTGGAATTGGAGAACACGTTTCCAGTACTTGCAGCGCTTGAGCAACTGGCAGGAGAGTTGGCGTGTCAGCGCATGAACTCTGCGGAAATTAAACAGATCGAACGTCGCCACGTCGATATGCTGAAAGCTTATAAGTCACGTGATCGCCAGGCATATTTTAAGGCCAATCAGGACATTCATCAGGCACTGATACGTGGCGCGCGAAACGACATTCTTGAAAGCCACCACAAGCTGTTGGCCGCGCGGGTCCGCCGCGCACGTTTTATGGCTAACTTGTCGGACAAGCGCTGGGCGCAGGCCATTGGCGAACATGAAGCCATGATGGAGTTGCTCAGGACCCGCGATTCAGATGGGCTTGGAAAGTCCATGAAGCTTCACATGATGAACAAACTTTCGGCCCTTGTGAAAGCGCTGGAGGCTGAGGACGAGTCGTTTAGTTAACTTCTGGTCGAATGCGCCTATCAGCTTCCCTCGGATACGCCGCTAGTCAGTCTTTAGACCAAGAAACGGGGGCGTCAGCCCACAGTCCAAGGCAAGTTTGTTGAGGTCCCGACATAGGGCCGGGTTAAGCCTAACACCGTCTTTGCGGCGAGCCTCAGCAGCGGCCGTTTTGCCGTCGCCCGGCAGGCGCACGGGATCATGACCGGGCAGGGGGGGTGATGCGCGCATTTCGGAAAAGACACGGGCTGCATTCGAAGCAAAGTCTTTTTCCATCCCAAAGGCTGCCGGATCGAGCGCCATTACAAATTGCCCCGTGTTTGTAGATGATGTCGTGTCGGAGGTGAAATTAACCACATCAGAGCCGAAGGCAGCACCGTTCAAGACGCCGGCCATCAATCCGATAGCTACGGAAAGACCGAAACCTTTCGGACCACCGATTGGCAAAAGAAACCCTTCTGATTTTCGGGCAGGGTCAGTCAATGGATTACCATCACGCCCAACCATCCAACCTTCGGGCATAGGCTCGCCTTGTTGCAACAGGGTTTTGATCTTACCCATTGCGGCAACAGTCGTCGCCATATCAAACACAAACGGGTCGGGGCTATCTGCAGGGGCGGAAAAAGCAATGGGATTGGTGCCAAGAAGCAAATCGCTTCCACCGTAGGGCGGGACATGGTTCGCGCTGCCCACTGCCGCGGCCATGCCAAGCAGCCCAGCCTCGGCTTGCGGACGTACATACAGTGCCAATGGTCCTGCATGGTTGCCGCGTCGAACACCGACCCATCCGATGCCGGCCTCTCTGGCCTTTTCTATTGCAAGATCCCGCGCCGCCGACATCGCCAAATGGCCAAGGCCGTCATCGCCATCAATCAACGCTGTTGCGACTGTCTCGTGTTCTGTGGTGACGTTTGGCGTCGGATTGCATCCGCCCCCTGCCAGTCTGGCAAGATACTGGCGTAGGCGAAAGACGCCATGCGTGCCGTATCCGTATATATCTGCCTCGACCATCAGCGAGGCCACCTTGTCCGCGTCTGCTTTTGGCACGTCTCGAGTTTCAAGTGCGTTCGCCACGAATGCATGCAGGGTGTGGCAATCTATATTCACAGGCTCAGAAGTCATCTCTTCCCACCTGTTCTTTGTGCCAGAACACCAATTTACGCTGCGTCCATACCACCGATGCAAATACCACCAGACCGACAAGGCTGAGATAAAGGATCAATGAGAAGACGCGAGGCGTGTTGAGCTGCGAGGCAGCAACTCGGATAAGTTCGCCAAATCCCTTGCCGCCACCCAGGAATTCTCCTGTGATCGCACCAGCCATTACGCCGACTGCTCCGATCTTAAGACCCGTAAATATCTGCGGCAGGCCAGTCGGCAGTTTCATCTTGATCAGTGTTTGCATTCGACTTGCGCCCATCGTCTTGAACAACATACGCGCATTTTCATCAGCGGCGTGAAGCCCAGCCGCAGTACCAACCACGATTGGAAATGTCGCGATAAAGGCGGCAAGCGCGACCTTTGATTCAATACCAAAACCTAACCACGCTACAAAGAGTGGGGCAAATGCCACCTTTGGCATGGTATCTATGGCCACCAGGTAAGGCATCACTGCCTTTTCACCAAATGCCGTTTCCCCCACCAATACGCCCAGCGAAAAACCGATCGCGATTGCCAGCGCAAAACCATAGATAACTTCTTTGATTGTGATCCAAAGCGCTCCAAGCATGTAGCCGCCAGTCAATAGATTCTGTCCCACGAAGATCATATCTTTAAGGGTTTCTAACGGCGTAGGCAGAATGATTGGGGAAACCAGCCCAAGGCTCGTTACGATTTGCCAAGTACCGACGAAAACCACGAAGACAAAGGTCATTGCCAGCCAGCGTGGGACCGAGTCGATAAAGTGAACTTTTTGCTCCCATACCGTGTCTTCTGCGGTTTCAGCGTCTTTTAGGGAAGGTGAGTAGTTATGAACGTCGCTCACATTTCTTCTCCCTTATCCAGGAGGCCGCGAATGTAGTCTACAATAGCGCCAAACTTGGGCGTGGTCATCATATCCAACGTGCGTGGGCGTGGCAGGTCGACCTTCACAATTTCGGCAATCCTGCCCGGGCGTGGTTTCAACACGACGATTTCGTCGGACAAAATCACGGCTTCCTGAATAGAGTGCGTTACAAGAAAAGCAGTTGCATCCTGTTCATGGCAAATCCGCTGCAGTTCCATATTCATCATGTCGCGTGACAGCTCGTCCAGCGCGCTGAATGGTTCGTCTAACAAAAGCACGGCTGGTTCTGTGATCAGCATACGGCAGATTGAGGCGCGCTGAGCCATGCCGCCCGACAATTCGTTCGGGTATACGTTTTCGAAGCCCTTTAATCCCACGATGTCCAAAAGTTCGTGAGCCTTGCCCATCGCCTGCTTGGCGGCTGCCTTGCCGTCGCGGATTTCGATTGGCAACACGATGTTTTCCACTGCTGTTTTCCAGGGAAATAGTGTCGCCTGCTGAAACATCATACCAATGTCTCGACGAGGTCCGGTCACTGGCAGGCCCTGTAGGATAACACGCCCTTTGGTGGGAGGGATCAGACCCGCCATGATCTTGAGCAGAGTTGACTTGCCGCACCCGCTGGACCCGATGACAGAAGTGAAGCTTCCTTTCCGTAGTGTCAGGTTTATGTCCTCAAGCGCGACAACAAGATTGCGTGCATAGGTCTTGCTCAAATGGGTCAACTCATAAACCGGCGTGCCCAAGGGCGCGCCGGAAAATTCTTTTGCTTCTGCAGCATTCATTTGCTGGCGGCCTCGTTGCCAATGGCGGCAAATTCATTGGTCCAGGCGGCGCTCAAATCATCCAGCGGCCCCGAAATTTCACCCCCTGCAACAAGTGCGTCTTGCCATTCTTGCCAAACCTCGGCGGGGTACCATCCCAAACCATTGCTTGGATCTGCTGCTATGGTTTTCGATCGTACGGCATCGAACAACGCTGACTGGAACTCCTTGTCTTCGCCTTCCTGTGGATTGCCGTCCGCCAGATGCTTCAATACAGCTTCGCGGTTGGCATCATCGAGTGCGAAGGCGTGACCACGTGCGAAAGCGCGGCTCCAGGCCTCAACCAATTCGCGGTCGTTGGCGATTGTGTCAGCCATTGTAGCGATACCGTTACCGAAGAAACGCCCGAATTCCGCTGGTGTGATGTCACGCACGGCCATTCCGCGCTGGTTCAGAATTGCGGTGTCAGCCGTCGACGCGGAATACGCGTCTATTTCGCCGTTCAGGAAAGCTGCCGTCGCCGGGCCGCCATCGCCGACAGTCAGGAAGGTGTAGTCTTCGCCTTCTTTCATTCCTGCGCCGGTCATCACATTACGCGCAAAGCCCACTTCTGCGCCGTCAGCTGTACCCGTTCCGATGACTTTGCCCCGCAGCTCTTCAACGTTTTGGATGTCTGAGTCTTCCGGCACCGCGATGCCGAAGTTGCTGCGCGCCGCCACGTTGTAGATATGTACGGCATCTACATCCCTCGACCGCGCCGCAATCAGAGGACCAGGGCCTGGGCGACCGAAATGCGCTTGTCCGGCGGACAAAGCCTGAAGCACGGCTCCCGAGCCGTTGATCGCCTCTACGGTCACTTCCAAACCTTCATCTGCGAAGTACCCTTCGCCAATGGCAACAAAAACCGGAAATGAATTGATTGCCGAAGGGCTCGGCTGAACGAAAGTTATTTTACGCAAGTCCTGCGCAAAACCCTTTGTTCCTAGTGCTCCTGCTACCGGAACCGCAGAAAGCAAGGACGCTGTGAAAATCCTTCTGTTCATCATTGTAGTCTTCCTCCCTTGCATGTTTGGCAACCCGCAGATTCAGCTATGCAGGAGCCATTTATACGGCGCGCACGGTATTCCTGAGCGCGCCGATTTCTGAAATTTGACAAACAACCGTGTCCCCGTCTTTCAGAAATTGTGGTGGGTCCATTGCGTATCCGACGCCAGACGGTGTGCCGGTCGCGATTATGTCGCCCGGTTCCAGCGTCAGGCCTTCTGATAGGGATGCGATCAGCGTTGGGATGTCGAAAATCATATCCGACGTGTTTCCGTTTTGACGCTGTTCGCCGTTGACCGTTAATCCAATTGATAAAGAGTGCGGATCGTCGATTGCATCAGCGGTCACTATGCACGGTCCCAACGGGCAAGACCCATCCAATCCCTTGCCTTTGAAGTATTGACCGCCATGTCGGCGTTGGATGTCCCGGGCGGTGACATCGTTGAGAATCGTATAGCCGTATACATGGTCGTATGCGTCAGCCTTAGATATATTGCGCCCTGGTTTGCCGATAACAATTGCCAGTTCGACTTCATAGTCGATGGCCTGTGAGACTGCCGGAAATATCAAGATGTTAGCCTCTGGCGCGACAACGGCAGTCGGCGGTTTTGTAAAAAACACCGGATACTCTGTCACGCCAACTTTTTGCTTTTGCGCCCGATCGCCCTCGGCAATGTGTTCTGCGTAGTTGCGCCCAACACAAAACACGTTCTTACGCAGAGCAGGAATCGGAGCCAAAAATGGCGCATCAGCCGGGACCAGCGCTTCTTTCAATTCTTCTGCTTCTGCCGATGCAACGAGGGTATTTAAGACCTCAAGCGTAGCTTCACCGCCTGCGATCAGCTGCTGCATCGAACTGGCGTCCAGCGTCCGACCGGACAATTGCGCTGCGCGTAAAATGTCCAACCTGCTGCTATCGTTAAGTATTACCACGCAAACGGCGTTACCCTTTACAGAAACAGTTGCTAACCGCACTCGGCACTCCTCCCTCGCGCTGATGTCAAGCTCTGGTCGCGAATCTTGTCTGGCGACTCGTTTTTGACTTGCCTCTTTCCCTTGAGTTTTTTCCGACTTGGCGTTTCAATCAATCAACCAATCACCGAATTGGGTGGAGATGTGAACGAACGAATAGAACTCGCACAACGCGTACGCGACCTGATTAACAATGCTGGATACCGGCATAACGACAGGCTCCCACCTGAACGCGAACTTTGTTCAAAGCTTGGTACAACCCGCAATCAATTGCGAAGAGCGTTGGCAGAGCTTGAGGCGCAGGGGCTTATCTGGCGCCATGTGGGGCGGGGAACTTTCGTCGGTTCCAGGCCGGTTCTTAATCTCACAGACGTTACTTATTTGGGCAACCAAATCAAACCTGAACAAGTTGTATCGGTGCGATTTACCATTGAGCCGCAGCTCAGCCGCCTGGCAGCGCTCCATTCCACTCGTTCGGATCGTGAGCAAATGAGGCTGTGCGCGGACAAATGTCGAACCGCGGAGGATTGGCGCACTTACGAAGCTTGGGACAACAATTTACATTACGCTATAGCCCGTTCTACTCGTAACCAGCTCTTTTTATACTTTTTTGAGACTTTGAACTCTGTTCGAAGATCTATTGTTTGGGGGCAGCCACGCGAAACATTGAAGCCCGCAGAGGATTACTCCAGTTTTAGTGAACATGATGTGATCGTGTCTGCCATAGCAAAGGGTGACTGTGAGCTTGCGGCAAATGCCATGGTGGATCACCTGAAATCTGTTTATTCGCGTGTGCTGCCATCGAGCATCCACTCCGACGAATGAAGCAGGGCTAATACCCAACCAATTCGGGAAATGGTCGGGGCAAATCAAAGCCGTGGGTCTTGCAAAACAGCGTGAGTTTTGGCGATGACTTGGTAAGCGGCCACGTCCGTTTGAATGTGGCGTGGCATCGATCGGAAGGTGTCTGACCGTTTGGAAATCCGATCTTTGGCAATCAGACGTTCAGGAGGAAAGCGATGTCCGATCATGTCATTCCCGCGCCGCAGGTGCATGTAATACCCGTAGCGGGGGGCGGCACGTTTCCGGTCCGTCGTGTCTATTGCATCGGGCGAAACTACGCAGCGCATGCAATTGAAATGGGCCATGACCCGAACCGGGAACCTCCGTTTTTCTTTCAAAAGAACCCAAATAACCTCGATCCTTCAGGGGAATTTCCTTATCCCCCCCACAGTTCCGATGTGCATCACGAAGCTGAAATGTATGTCGCACTCAAGTCCGGTGGTACGAATATCTCGGTAGACAATGCATTGGATCATGTCTTTGGGTACGGCCTCTCACTTGATATGACCCGCCGTGACCTGCAAGGGCAGATGAAAAAAATGGGCCGCCCATGGGAAATTGGCAAGGCTTTTGAACGTTCAGCGCCATGCGGACCAATTCACAAGGCATCAGATGTTGGGTACCTCGACACGGGCTCAATTACACTGACGGTGAATGGTGAGATTCGGCAAGAAGGCGACTTGAACCAGATGATCTGGAAGGTGCCTGAGATGATCTCCTACCTGAGCGATTATTTTGAGCTTGCTGCCGGAGACATTATCCTTTCGGGAACACCTTCCGGCGTTGGCCCGGTCAACCGAGGCGATGTGATGGTTCTGGCAGTCGACAAACTTGGCAGCTTAACCGTCAACGTGACTTAGCAAGCACTAAGCGAAACCCACTTCGAGAATTAGGCCAATGCTTTTGTAAACGGATCCCGGATGCCCCACTTAATCGCTGAATTGATTGCACCTCATTCTGGCACTGCAAATGCTATCGGTGCACCTGGTCGATCCTGGCTGAACTACCTTGGGCTCCGCGAGCTTTGTGCAACAGTCAAAAAGGATCTCCATCAGATCGGAGTAGGTCGCAGCGACCGGGTGGCAATTGTGTTGCCCAACGGCCCAGAGATGGCGACGGCCTTCATATCCGTCGCCCAAGTGGCGACTACGGCACCTTTGAACCCAGCGTACACTTACGAAGAGTTTGTATTTTACCTCAAAGACCTGAAGGCCAAGGCCCTTCTTGTAAACGAAAACGAAAATGGGCCTGTCGTAAATGCCGCAAGGGACCTTGGCATTGTTATCTTGAGGGCTTGTCACGATAGTTTTCATACGGCCGGACAGTTTTCCATTTTGCCCTGTGACTCAATTGGAAAGGCTGATACATCCGCGCCGGCTGAAGATGATGTCGCCCTGATACTCCACACATCAGGAACAACATCGCGCCCCAAGATCGTTCCTTTGACACAGGCCAATATCTATTCGTCGGCACGAAACGTGGCGTCATCTTTGAAACTGACAATTGATGATCGTTGTCTGAGCATCATGCCGCTGTTTCATATCCACGGGTTGATCGCGTCTGTCGCCGCTTCTTTAGGCGCTGGATCACAAATCAGTTGCGCCTCAGGGTTCAACGCTCTTAGTTTTTTCTCACAGGTCGCTGAAGTCGATCCGACCTGGTACACGGCAGTTCCGACAATGCATCAAGCTATTCTCGCCCGAGCTGCACGAAACCAATCAATCATTGATCAATCGCGGTTGCGCTTTCTTCGGTCTTCTTCCGCTTCGTTGCCGGGCCCGGTAATGGAAGAGTTGGTGGCAACTTTTAATGCGCCCGTCATCGAAGCCTACGGCATGACTGAGGCGACACATCAAATGTGTTGCAACCCACTTCCTCCCCAAAAGCAAAAGCCCGGATCTGTTGGAATATCAGCAGGCCCCGATGTCCGAATTGCTGACGAAATTGAGAATGTTCTGATCGCTTCGCGCGACATCGGAGAAATCGTCATAAGTGGTCCGAACGTGACCCGGGGATACGAGAGCAACCCGCAGGCAAATGCAGACAATTTCTTTGAAGCGGATGGAAAATTCTGGTTTCGCACTGGGGACCAAGGTTCGTTCGACGAAGAAAACTACCTGCGACTTACAGGACGCCTTAAGGAGCTCATCAATCGAGGTGGCGAGAAAATCAGCCCGCTTGAAGTTGACGCCGTGCTTTTGAGCCACCCGAACGTTGCTCAGGCCGTTTGTTTTGCTGTACCCCACGAAAAACTGGGCGAAGATATCGCTGCGGCAGTAGTACTCTCAGAGGGTGTCTCTATCGCGGCTCAGGAAATTAGGGAATTTGTCGGTTCTCGGCTCGCTAAATTCAAAGTGCCAAGTTCAGTCGTTATCCTCGAAGAGATTCCGAAGGGTGCTACAGGCAAAATACAAAGAATAGGGCTGGCCGCAAAACTGGGGCTAGCGGAGGCATAGACATATGAAAACTTGTATCTTTGGTGCCGGAGCTATCGGAGGTTACGTTGCTGCGAAACTCGCGCAAACTGACGTGGACGTCAGCGTCGTCGCGCGCGGGCCCCATCTGACCGCAATACAAGAAAAAGGGCTGACTCTTCTTGAGGATGGGGAAAGTCCAATAAATGTCCCAATACGCGCCTCAGACAATGCTTCAGATCTCGGACCACAAGATTACGTCTTCATCACACTGAAAGCGCATTCCGTTCCAGCAGTTGTAGACTCAATGCAGTCGTTGATTGGTGACGAGACAACAATAGTAAGTGGAGTGAACGGGGTACCCTGGTGGTACTTCCACAAACTGGGCGGCCCCTATGAGGGGACGAGGCTGGCGTCAGTCGACCCGGGTAACTTGCAGTGGCACGGTTTTGGCCCGGATCGAGTCCTCGGATGTGTTGTTTATCCTGCCGCCGAGGTCATTGCTCCGGGATCAATCAAGCATGTCGAAGGCAATCGTTTTTCGTTGGGCGAGCCCGATGGTTCAAAATCAGGCCGTGCTGCCAAGCTTTCGGCTGCGCTGTCCGCCGCCGGCCTGCGTGCGCCCGTAAGACCAAGAATTCGGGACGAAATTTGGCTGAAGCTATGGGGTAATCTGTCGTTCAACCCGATTTCAGTTCTTACGCACTCAACACTTGATGTCTTGTGTACCGACCAAGGCTCACGCTCCGTGGCACGCGGGATGATGCTTGAGGCTCAGGAAATCGGCGAGAAACTTGGTGTAAAATTCCCGATAGATGTCGAAAAACGGCTCGACGGCGGAGCGGCTGTCGGTGCGCACAAGACCTCTATGTGGCAGGACTTAGAGTTGGGCCGACCGATGGAAATTGATGCTTTGGTAACTTCGGTGCAAGAACTGGGGCAACTTACAGGGATCTCAACGCCCACAATCGACACGGTGGCGTCGCTGGTCAAACTGAGGGCAAAGGTCGCAGGTCTTTACTAATGTCTTTGTGAGTCTTCTAACAAGAGCTTGGCTTGCGGCGGATAACGGAGACTGGTTCGAACGTGTCATACAGCACCTTCGAGATTTTTTCCGCAGCTTCGACGACAAACAGCCGCTCGTTTTGGGTCAAAATGCTTGACGTTTGAGTCAGAATTGAATGACGTGATTCACTCATTTGTTGAGATTTTGACTGTCGATTGGGTCAGAGATCTGTGACGTTCGACACATAGTTCTGCCACCAGCGACAGAACCTTCCCATATTCGCCTTTCTTCCTTCGTCCAGCACTCAAACCGATTTCATTGATCCTGACTTCCTTTTGGGAAAATCGGGGCTGATTTGCAGATCAGACGCCGAGCCGGTAATCGCGGTGCTGCTGCGCACTCCGTCGTGCTGGTCATTCGCTGCAACTGCGGAATCAATGCTTGCTCGAACTTTAGCTTTGCGGCTCTGCGAATACCTAGTGTTCTAGTGAATCAGCCACCGATCTGGCTCATTGTAGCTTGAACCGCATGATATCTTTGAGCGTTGGGCGGATGCGTCCCTAGAAAGCGATCACCAGGATCGGGAACTCGCGCGAAGTACAGCGCACCTTTGAGTGGATCATAACCCGCTTTATGGGCTATTACCGTGCCTAGTTGATCAGCTTCCAATTCAAAGTTCTTTGAATAGCTGCGCCCGCCAACAAACGCTCCAAGATCTTGCGCCGCGGCAATGTCATTCGGTCCAGTCCCGGCTATTGTTGCCAGACCCGCCAAAATAACCGCACCAGCGGCCGCGTTTTGAGCACGTCGCGCTAAATGACCTTGAATGTGGTGAGCGGCTTCATGCGCCATTACAAATGCAAGTTCATCGGTATTGTTCACATTTCTTGTCAACGATTGGGTCATTGTGATCACCGGGCGTCCCGACTTGCTCAAACTCTGATAGGCGTTTGAGGGTGCTTTTTTGTTTGGATCAATGCGGATCAAAAAATCGCAATTCACGCCTGCAGTGCGGCGGCGGCATTCTCGCTCTGCAACGGGTTCTATTCGTGCGGCGACCTGATGGAATCTAATTTGTGCCTGCTGTGAACTGACGGGGGCACTTGCGCGACCGGGGTTTGGGATCGGCGCCGATGGAGGAGGGTTGGTTGATACGCATCCCGCCAGCATCAAAATAGCTAATACCAATACAGTTCGCTTCATAAACATACCTTTCCAACAATTTAGAGCACCGAAATAGTGTCCGCAGTCCTCGAAAAACCAACATCCAAATTCGAGACTAGGGCCTGAATGAGTTGTTATTCAATAACAGAGGAGATTGTCCGTAGTCGCAGCCCGATTCAGCTGCCGCCAAAATGGTAAGCACCGCAAATGGCGTTGAAACGAACGGCCAGTTGGTCCGCGACCCCGTCACTAACGATCTGACCCGCGTTCAACGCGGCGTCAACATTCGCTATTGCCGCTGCTCCACGGCTTTCAACCAATCTGCTTCGCGGTGAAGGGAATGCTGCGTGTGCACGCACAATTCTGCGGGCGCTTCAGGTGTGGGCTCTTCCCGGACTTCCTCTGCACCTGAGACTAATGGCAGCTATCAGGCTGCCCTGATGCGATGGAAAACCATTAAGTCGCAAAAATAAAACTAGTGCGCCGAGGAAAATTCAGTTGACTTAAAATCAATGATTTAGCCGCACGGTAATAGCAAAACTATGTGTCGTCCCACAAAACTGTAAGACGTGAGACGCAATTGACCTTTGCGTCACAAACTGACCCAACACCCCCATTTCGTGCTCCCGTAGACCGTTTCGGTTGATCTGACTTCCCTTCCGGAAAATCAGAGCTGATTTGCAGATCAGACGGCGAAGCCGCCTGTTCCTGCTGATCTGCCACGTGGCAAACGCGGGAGCCGTCTCTAACGGAGGTCTCCAAAGGCAGCATCGAACGCCGGATAAAGGAACTGACAAGTTCGAGGTGCTTGCCGCCAAAATAAGGCTACTTGATTAATCGTTTTGCGATCAAAACCTCAGGGAAAGGCATGACATGCCACCATCCAACTTGGCGCAATCAGTGTTGTCGATTTGGACGACCTCATACCCGGCCTTGTCCAAAACTTCTGCGGTGCGCGGAAAACCGGCAGCCATGAGCACCACGTTGTTGAAGCGAATTGCATTGGCGGCCGCTTCTTCACCTTCGGCGACATGAAGAACCCGGTAGCCTTTAAAGCACCCGGATGCATCCAGGCGTTTGGTCGAAAGGATGGTCTCTGCATCCATCAGCGAGCAATCGGTCTTGAAATGCAATACGCCCTCAGGAGTGAACACCTCGCGCAAAGCATGGCCCCATTCATTGGCGATTTCGGTCAACTCCGCCACTCCGGCCGCGTCTGTTCGATCCGAGCGACCGACGAGGATTTCTTTTCCGGTCACCAGGATGTCGCCCCCTTCAACATGGCCGGGGCCTTTGATCTCGCGGACGTCATCGTAACAGGCACGGATCGTCGACGATATTTCTGCCACTTCGCCCAGACGGGAGGGCGCGCCGGGACGCATCAGGATAGCACCTTGAGGCAGGCACAGCGCGGTATCCTCGACGAACTGAGCGTCCGGGTATGCTTCAAGCGGATCAAGCTCGATTACTTCTGCTCCGGTACTGCGCAGCGCGCCGATATAGGCCGAATGCGCAGCCAGCATACCCTCAAGGCTGGGATTGCCGATATCCTCGGCCCGTAATCCGTCTGCAATAGTCGAGGCAGGCTTGCGAGTGATGGCACGGGTGAATTCATAGGTCGGATTTCGCATGTGTCACTCCTGATCCGGACGACGCCCGGCAACATCAATTTCCAAAATAGAGGGGCCGTTTAGGGCATTGGCTTCTACCAGTGCCGCAGCAACAGCAGCAGGGTGTTGCGCAACGCGTTTGTAAGGTATGCCAAACGAGGCAGCAGTGGCGGCAAAATCAGGCGGGGTCGGGTCGCAACCGATCACGTCAACACCCACGTCTTCCATGGAAGTGGCGATTTCGCCATAGCCATGATTGTTCCAAAGAACAAAGGTGATGCGCAGGTTTTGGTCCACTGCGGCCATGATCTCGGGCAGCGAGAATTGGGCGCCTCCATCACCGGCGATACAAATCACAGGCGCCTCCGGATCGGCGATAGCGGCACCAATTGCGGCCGGAATACCATAGCCAAGTGCTCCGTACCCGGTGGCGGCATTGAACCAACCACCGGGACGGTCGTGGTCATAGTAGAGGTTGCCTGCATAAATTGGCTGAGTGGAATCTCCGATCATAAGCGCATCCGGGACTGCAGCGCGCATTGCCGTCAGAATCCCGACTTGGGCGCGGTAGTCCGGGCCTATCTCTTCAAACGCAGCGGCGCGGGTTTTTTCAGCGCGGTCTATTCCATATCGTTGGTTGGATTTCCCGGGTAATGCCGCCAGCAACGAGGATATGACCTCACCGGTGCGACCCTCTATGGCAACAGCGGCGTCGTGGCGGGACAATTGATCCGGGCAAACATCAACTCGTATTAGCCCCGACATAGATGCCATATCTCCCGTTGCATACATGTCATAATCTGTTGGACCCAACTCGGTCCCCAAAGCGAGGACGCAATCGGCCTCTTCGATCAACGCCCGGACAGATTTTAGGCTGGGACTTGCGGGAACAGTCAGCGGGTGTCCATGCATCAGCCCGCGCGCATTGACGGTCTGGACTACAGGTGCATCGAGGCGCTCTGCCAGAGTTCGCAGGCTCTCTCCTGTCATCTTCGCTCCGCCACCCGCCAGGATGACGACTTGACGCGCGGCCGACAGCCGGTCTACCGCATGTTGGATCAAGTGACTGTCCGGTGTCCGGTGGGGTCGGTCGTTCGCAGTCAGAGCGCTTTCAGCGGTCAGCCCTGCTACATCCAGCGGGATCTGGATATGGGTGGGACCGGGTCGTCCTTTGGCGTACGTCGCAAACGTGCGATCCAACGCAGCTCTTAGGTCGCAGGGCTGGTCCACATGTTCGGAAACCAGCGCAACGGTCTTGGCAAGCGCATGCTGGTCGGGCAGCTCATGCAAATGGCCGAGACCATGGTTTAGCGTGTTCTTTTCATTGACGCCGGAAACCACCAGCATCGGAACGGAATCCGCTCGTGCCTGCGCCATCGGTGTCAGCGTGTTCGTCAGCCCCGGTCCTGTGATAACAAAGGCGACGCCCGGTTTGCCCGAGACACGCGCATAGCCGTCAGCCATAAAGCCTGCACCTTGCTCGTGCCTTGGGGTCACATGTTGGATACCAGACGCCGCAAGACCGCGGTAGAGCTCAACCGTATGCACGCCGGGAATGCCGAACACACAAGACACGCCTCGTTGTTTCAACTCGGCGACCAGTGCTTCGCCCACTGTTTGTTTGGTCATGCAACGCTCCGATTGCTGAGGTTTGCGTGGTCGACGATGCGGTCTAACGCGGTCGCGAAGCGGGTGTCGTCAATCGTGAGGGCCACCCGAACCCAGTCCTTGAGGCTTTCGCCAAAGGCAGAGCCGGGCATGACCGAAACACCGTGTTCCAATAGATCCCAGGCGTAGGCGTCACCATCCATTCCGATGCCCGATACGTTGACCAAGGCAAACATACCGGCATCCGGTTGGTGGACCGTCAGAAGGGTTTCACTATGAAGGCGGTGTTCCAGCAGGGAAGCGCGGGCCGCAAAACGGGAAGCCATGCCTGCGGCGACCGAAGATCCGTCTCGTACGGCTTTTTCAGTCATGTCTGCGATAAAGGGCTGATTGCCAAACAGCATCGTTTCCGAGACCGGGAGCAACGCAGTACAGAATGCGGCGGGACCAACGCACCAGCCGCTGCGGAAGCCGGGGGCCGCGTGAGATTTTGAAATCGACGAGACTGCGATGACCCTGTCGGCGAGTTCTGGTTCCGAGAGAGGCGAAACAAATTCTGCCCCTTCAAACACCAGATGCTCATACACTTCGTCCGAGATGATCCAGAGCTCGTGCTTGATCGCAAGCTCACCAATTTTCCGCACATCTTCTGTGGTCAGGATCGCGCCTGTAGGGTTGTGCGGAGTCGTAAGAAGTATGACGCGGCTGCGCGGGGTGATGCGCGCGGCGATGTCTTCGGCCTGCAACCGAAATCCGTTTTCAGGGCGGAGCGCCACCGGTACGGGCTCGGCACCGGATGCCCGGATCACGCCCTCGTAGGTGGCATACATCGGGTCACCGACCAGCACTTCGGAACCTGCTTCGGCGACGCCTTGCATCACCGTATGAAGCGCGGTCTGTGTGCCGGGAAAGCAGAGAATGTTTTCGGGCAAAAACTGTCGCCCGCGGCGTTTGCTATACGCCTCTGCCAAGGCTGCGCAAAGCCCAGCCTCTCCACGGCCGTTGGAATATCCTGTACGGCCCGATTGCAATGCCAATGCTACAGCGTCGCAAAGTTCTTGCGGTGTTGGCACGTCGGGTTCGCCGATTGTCATTTCCACCAGATCTGCGCCTGCCTCGACCATGGCGCGTGCCTTCAAGTGTACTTCCCACTTGCCGCCGCCCAATCCGGCCAGCCGTTCGGTAATTGCTGTCAGCCTCATTGGGGCTCGCTCTCCTGCGTTAGATCCAAATCGATAATGGCGGAAACGGATTGCAGCCCGATTTCAACCAGTTCACCGTGCTCAAAAGCATTGGGTAAGGCTCCGCCTTCCAGCCACAGACCATCGATGACCGCGTTGCAAGCAATAGCCAGTTGCCGCAGTTGGAGAGGGGACGCCGAGCGGTGCGCTTCTTTCAGCGAGTCAGCGATAAGCCCTTCAAGCTGGTCCCGAAAATAGGCGTATGTCCTTTCGTGCGTCACCTTCATCTGCTGGTCCTGCTGCACCTTGTTCAGAAAGCTGGCCCAAAGAGCGATAGCCCGGGGGTCGACAACCGGGGGCGTCAACGACGCCTTGACGAAAGCTGCCAACCTGGCTTGTGCACTGGCCGCAGCATCATTCGCGGGTGCGAATGTTTGATCGGTCATCGTGTTCATGTGGTGCTCATAGGCGGCGACGATCAACTCCTCCTTGGAGTTGAAATAATGACGGATCAGCCCCTGCGTAACATCTGCGCGCTCTGCGATTCCCCGCACCGTGGCGCCACGCACGCCCTGTTCGGCCACCAAATCAAGCGTAGCGAGAATCAGTGCATGCTGCCGGGATTCGGCCGACTCACGCTTAAATTTCTTGCGATCCTCGCTCACGATGGGTCCTTTTTCGCGGATGCCAAAATTATACACTTGCATAATTACTATGCTCGCGGCTTACTGCAATCAGAAAGTTGGGGTCAAAGAAAAATGGACACAGCCACCGCTGACGCAGTAGCTCAACAATCGGATGCGCGCCGAGAAGCGATCCGCGTTGAGGACTTGCATAAGTCTTTTGGAAAACTCGAGGTACTGAAAGGCGTGGATCTCACCGCGCATCAAGGTGATGTCGTCGCGATCATTGGTGGTTCGGGGTCTGGCAAGTCGACCATGCTACGGTGCATTAACTTCCTTGAAACACCGACCTCCGGCAAAATCTTAGTCGGAGGCGAGGAAGTTGCAATGCGGGCAGACGGCAGCCCAGCTAGCCAGAAGCAGATCGAGCGCATTCGGACCAAATTGGCGATGGTGTTCCAACAGTTCAACCTGTGGACCCACCGAACGCTGTTGGAGAATGTGATCGAGGTTCCCGTGCATGTATTGAAAGTGCCGAAATCAGCGGCGATCGAACGCGCGCGCGAATTGCTTGTCAGAGTAGGCTTGAGCGGCAAAGAGGACACATTCCCAGCCTATCTATCCGGTGGTCAGCAGCAGCGGGCAGCTATCGCACGGGCGCTGGCGGTTGATCCTTCTGCCATGCTCTTTGACGAACCAACGTCCGCCCTTGATCCAGAACTTGTTGGCGAAGTGCTGACGGTGATCCGTGATCTGGCCGCCGAAGGAAGAACCATGCTATTGGTCACCCATGAGATGAAGTTCGCGCGCGAAGTGGCGAACCATGTCGTCTACCTATACCAGGGGCGTATTGAAGAGCAGGGACCACCTGCCGACCTCTTTGGAAATCCGCAATCGGAACGACTGAAGCAATTCCTCAGATCAGTCGGATAGCACTCAATACACCAAATAAAACCAACCGGGAGAAACCTAATGAAATTGAAAGCACTTCTGACTGCAGCGTCTGCCGTAGCCGTTCTAACTGCAGGCGCGGCTGCAGCTGAACAAGTTAAGATCGGTATCGCCGCCGAACCCTATCCCCCGTTTGCTTCACCTGACAGCTCGGGCAATTGGGTCGGATGGGAGATTGAGGTGATCAATGCCGTCTGCGCCGCCGCCGAACTCGACTGCGTGATCACCCCTGTTGCTTGGGACGGTATCATTCCGTCGCTGACCGGCCAGCAGATCGACGCGATCATGGCCTCGATGTCAATCACCGAAGAGCGGCTAAAAACCATCGACTTCAGCGACGCGTATTACAATACGCCCGCAGTGATCGTGGCGGACAAATCGATGGATATCGAGGCGACCCCAGAGTCTCTTGCAGGCAAGATCATCGGAATCCAAGCCTCGACGATCCATCAGGCTTATGCTCAGGAATACTTTAAGGATGCAGAGCTGAAGGTCTATCAGACGCAGGATGAAGCCAACCAGGACCTTTTCGCGGGCCGTATCGACGCCACTCAGGCGGACAGCATTGCCATGGCGGATTTTGTGAATTCGGACAATGGCAGCTGCTGCGAAATCAAAGGTGCTGTCGCGGATGATCCCGCAATCTTGGGTCGTGGCGTAGGTGCCGGTGTGCGCAAGGGCGATGCCGAGCTTCTTGAAGCACTTAACAAAGGGATCGCGGCGATCCTTGCCGATGGGACCCACGAGAAAATCACCGAGGGCTATTTCACCACCAGCATCTACTAAGGCGCTGCTGTGACCGGACTGTTAGAGACACTGGGCCTTGGCACCAGCATGGAGTTGCTGTCGCTGTCAAGCTGGGGCGGCAACTTGTTACGCGGGCTTGCCAAATCCCTACAGATCGCCTTCGGCGCATTTGGAATGGGGCTGGTTATCGGGCTGTTCGGTGCCTACGGGAAACTCTACGGCGGGAAGGTCACGCGTGACCTTCTTGCTATCTACACAACAGTGATAAGGGCGGTGCCTGAGTTGGTGCTGATCCTGATCCTGTACTATGTTGGCAGCGATATCATCAACAAGATCTCTGAAGCGGTCGGAGGCGGTCGGGTTGAAATCAACGGCGTCGCCGCCGGTATTTGGGTGCTGGGCGTAGTGCAGGGGGCCTATGCGACCGAGGTGCTGCGTGGCGCTATCAAAGCTGTGCCGGTTGGGCAGATCGAAGCGGCGAAATCCTACGGAATGCCCGCTTTCATGATCATGCGCCGGGTGACCATCCCAGCGATGATGGGATTTGCGGTGCCGGGGCTGGCCAACCTGTGGCTCATCGCTACCAAAGACACGGCCTTGCTTGCAGTGGTCGGGTTCAGCGAGTTGACGCTGGAAACACGTCAAGCGGCAAGCAGTACCCGTGCCTATTTCACCTTCTTTTTGGCGGCGGGCTTCCTGTACCTGATGGTGACCCTTTTCTCGGGGGTCGTTTTTGCTCGCATCGAGAAATGGGCGCGGCGTGGTCAACCTTCGTTGAAGGGGGGCTCTGCATGATCACCGTAAAAGCCCTTATGCAACCACACCGTATCGTTATGATGCTGCTGTTTGCAGCATTGGTGATCTGGTGTGCCTTCTCGCTGCGTTGGGATTGGATCCCAAAGTATGCCCCTTTGGCGCTGCAGGGTCTCTGGACCACAATCTGGCTCTTGGTGGTCACAACCGTCTTGGGCTTTCTAATGGCTGTGCCGCTGGGATTGGCGCAAGCGGTTGGCCCTTGGTACTTGGCCACGCCCGCCCGAGTGTTCTGCACGATTATTCGCGGCACACCGCTGCTGTTGCAGATATGGTTGTTATACTACGGGCTTGGTTCGTTGTTTCCGCAGTTTCCCTGGATTCGATCGTCGGAACTATGGCCTTACCTGCGTCAGGCTTGGCCCTACGCTGTCCTTGCATTGACATTGTCCTTTGCTGGATATGAGGGCGAGGTCATGCGGGGCGCGTTTTCCAGTGTAGCAAAAGGGCAATTGGAGGCTGCAAAATCCTTCGGAATGCCGCGTTTCACAATGTTCCGTCGGATCTGGTTACCCCAAGCCGTACGTAATGTTCTGCCTACCTTGGGCGGAGAAACCATCTTGCAGCTCAAAGCGACACCGCTCGTAGCGACTATCACGGTGGTCGAGATATATGCGGTTTCGTCCCGGGTTCGGGCAGACACCTTTGTTGTCTATGAGCCCCTGCTGTTGCTGGCATTGGTTTACATGGCCATCGCCGGTTTGATTGCATTGGCCTTCCGACGATTTGAGGGAATTTGAGGCATTGGCAGCAGTGCCTACGCATGGTCGATAGGTGTATTAGGTCAGAAATGCCTGACGTTGGAGCAGATTAGAGTGACGCTCATCGCTGATTTATTGAGGTTTTGGCCGCCGATTGAGTCAAAGATAAGTGACGTTCCACACAATTAGTGAGGCGACACATAGTTCTGCCACCAGCGACAGTACCTTGCCATTTTCCCCTCACTTCCATCATCGAGCATCCAAACCGCTTCCATTGATCCTGTCTTCCTTTTGGGAAAATCAGGGATGATTTGCAGGTCAAACGCCAAGGGCGCAGCCGAGGACACGGTTTTGTCTAATAGGGTTGCTCAAGGGGGAAGGCAGCGCCATTCCCCTGACGGTCAGGGGCGTTTGGCTTGTCCAAATCCCGCTGGCCCCGGTAAAAGAGAGGCGGTGCAGGCTGCGCCGTCAATTTCTGCGAGAGCAAGATGTTGTTATTCAATGGAATGGGCGGACAGCAGACATTCGCTGCAATCGCAAAAAATGCGCTTTGGTTGTGACGGGTTTAGGAATTCGAGTGAAGTTTGAAACGATTTACAGGACTATAGGAAGCTCCAGTGTAATGCTCGCTCCTTTTTCGACTTGGTTGATTGCAACCTCTCCTCCATGGCGCTTCGCCACCGCTGAGACAATTGACAACCCCAAACCGCTGCCTTCGGAATACTCCAGCTGCGAAAACCGACTAAACGCTGCTTCGCTTTGATCGGGCGAAAGACCCGTTCCGTCATCGGCCACAGTTAGTTTGACATTCCCGCCGTCAACGCGCAGCGCAACTGAAATTCGGCTCAACTTAGCACCGCCGTGCTTAACTGCGTTGTCCAGCAGGTTCTTTATGGCTTCCGTCAAAAACACGCGATCCCCTGAGACCATGATCGGCGTGTCCGGCATGGTGACCTCGAAGTCGATACCTTTCGCGAGGATGTGCACGCCCATCTCTGCACAAGCCTCTTCCACGACCAAACGGAAATCAGTTTTTTCCATCTGATCCTGATGGGTAGGTTGCCGCAGTCGTTCCAGCGACAATAGTTGTTCTGCCACCGTCGCCGAATTCTTTGCCGCGGCCACAAGCTCGACAATGCGTTTGTCCTTGTCCTCATCCGTTTTTGCATCTCGCAGCGCCTCGGCCATGGACTGGACCGCGGCTGCCGGATTTCGCAGTTGATGCGCAGCTTCTGAGATAAACACCTGATGGGCGTTGATGCTGTGTTCGACCTGCCCAAACAACCTGTTCAAGGTCTGAACAATACCGTGGACTTCGATCGGGACCGGGCGTTTGATCTTGCTGAGGTCGTCGGGAGAGCGCAGGTCAATGGCGTCTTGCAAGTCCAGCAACGGTCGCAGGCCGCGCGCAACGCCGAACCAGACGACGAAGGCGAGGGTGGCCATCAGGATACCCATCAGGATTGCTGCGCGGATCGACAATTCATTGGCAAAGGCATCGCGGTCCGCGATGCGTTGCCATGCCGTGACCGTCGCATCCCCCACCAGATTGTCTAGTGTGACCCGTTCGGTCATCTTCAACACGCGCACCGGCTCGTCACGATAAACAGCCTCAAAAAACTGCGGCTGGTAAACATCCTGCTCTGACGCGTTTGCTGAGGCCGGAGGATACGCGTACCCAGTCACGTAGATACCGCCGGGTCCGGTCACGTGATAGAAAATCTCTCCACCCGATGCATCGCGGATTAAGCTGCGCGTGGTGGGCGACAATGCATCGCCTTCCGACACCGCCACATCGCGCGAGATTGCCAGACCGGCGGATAACAGGCTGTCGTCAAAAAGCTCTTGCGCCGTTTGCTGGGCAACTGTGAAGCGCCAATACCCAAGCAGGATTGCGAGCAACACCAAGGGCGTCAGGATCAGAATGAAGAGCCTAAGCCTGAGCGAACCATGCCTGATCACTTCTGCACCTCAAGCAGGTATCCAAGGCCACGGGCTGTTTTGATCCTTATGCCAAGGTTCTGGAGGCGCTTGCGCAACCGCGACACATGCGGTTCAACGGCGGAGTCATCGACATCTGCGCCGACGCCGTAGACGTAATCAGTCAGCTGGCTTTTGGGGACAATCCTGCCACGACGCTCCAGCAGACATTCGAGCACGGCCATTTCCCGTCTTGGCACGTCAAGCACCTGCCCCTTTGCGCTGACCTGCCGGGCCGTACGGTCAAATTCCAGGTCTCCGATGGTCTCGCGCGCGCCGTAGTCCAGTTGTTTGCGGCGGGACAGGGCGCGAATGCGGGCCTCAAGTTCGTCCATCTCGAACGGTTTGACCAGGTAGTCGTCCGCGCCCATATCCAGACCCGCAACCCGGTCACTGGTCTCGCTGCGCGCGGTCAGCAGAATGACGGGGACGCTGTCTCCCCGGTTGCGCAGCGAACGCAGGATCTCGAGCCCTGACCGGCCGGGTAGGTTAATATCCAGAACGATCAGGTCTGCGCCTTCCTGTTCAAGATAAAGGTCGGCGGCGTCGCCATCGGTCAGCACATCTGCGGCATGGCCCCGATCCCGCAGACGATAGGCAATGGCGTTGGCAAGGGTTTCATTGTCCTCGACGATGACGATCCGCATTTGGGCTCCCGCAAGTTTCGCGCAAGGTTGGCGCTCCATGATTGCCAGATGGGAGGGGGAATCAACCCCACAGTTCTATTTGCGATCACGGTGGTGCCAAGCGCGCTGACGTGGTTGTCTGGTCAACAGGGAGGAACCAATGGCCAATTCCAACTTCACCCGCCGCGCCGTCGTGGGGCTGATCGCCGCCGCCGGACTTGCCGCGCCCGCCGCTGCCGAGGTCGATTTCTCGGGTAAGACCATCGAGTGGGTCATTCCGTTCTCGGAAACGGGGGGCTCTGCAAAATGGGCCAATTTCTTCGCACCGCTTCTGTCCGAGGCGCTGCCGGGTCAGCCGACTGTTGTGGTTAAATTCATGCCCGGTGCAGGTTCGACCAAGGGCGCGAATTGGTTTCAGGAGCAAAGCCACGATGACGGTACGCTGCTGTTTGGCACATCCGGTTCAACTCAGTTTCCCTATCTGCTGAGCGATCCGCGCGTGCGCTACGAGTATAACGACTGGATCCCGGTCATGGCGTCCGGAACCGGCGGTGTTGCTTATCTGAATGTCGAGGACGGGGCCAAGTTCGACGGGTCCGCAAACGCTCTGAAGGATACCAATTTCATCTACGGCTCGCAGGGTGCGACCCGTCTGGATCTCGTGCCGTTGTTGGCGTGGCAGATGCTGGGCATGAATGTGGAGCCGGTCTTTGGCATCAAAGGCCGTGGAGATGGTCGCCTGATGTTCGAGCGCGGCGAGGCCAATATCGATTATCAAACCTCCTCGGGCTATCTGGGCGGTTCGGCGCCGCTGGTCGAGGCCGGTCAGGCCGTGCCGATGATGACATGGGGTGCGCTGGATGCCGATGGCAATATCGTGCGCGATCCGACGTTCCCCGATATCCCTACCTTCAAAGAGGTCTGTGAGGCCACAGATGGTTGCGAGACCAGCGGTGAAGCCTGGGACGCCTGGAAAGCGTTCTTCGTTGCGGGTTTCCCGGTTCAGAAATTGGCCTTCCTGCCGGGTGACACACCGCAAGAGGTGGTCGATGCTTATACTGCGGCGTTCCAGGCGGTGACCGAGCGTGGCGACTTTGCGGACATCTCCTCCAAGCGAGTGGGCAAATACCCTGTGTTCGTGGGCGACGGCTCCAAGGCGGCGCTGCAAACAGCGACGAACGTTGATGACAACGCCAAGCAATACGTCCTGAACTGGCTGAAAGAGGCCTATGGCGTCGAGCTGAACTAAGCCGACATGCCACTGCGCGTGCCCAACGCAGGGCGCGCGCTTTTCTGCACACAAGACAATTAATGAAAGGCGGCCGCTATGGAGGTTTTCGCCACCGCTCTTCCTGCGCTTGGTGATGCGTGGGCTTTGATCCTGCAACCCATCGTTCTGGGCTATCTTGTGCTCGGCGTTGTCATGGGGCTGGCCGTGGGCGTCTTTCCCGGGCTCGGCGGTATCGCCGGCCTCTCCTTGTTGCTGCCATTCATGTTTGGCATGGACCCGATCCTGGGTCTGGCGCTGATGATCGGAATGGTCGCCGTTGTTCCGACCTCGGACACATTTGCCTCGGTTCTGATGGGGATACCAGGCAGTTCGGCCTCACAGGCGACCGTGCTTGACGGCTTCCCGATGGCAAAAAAAGGCGAGGCCGCGCGGGCGTTGTCCGCTGCGTTTGCCTCATCCTTATTCGGTGGTCTGGTTGGCGCGACATTCCTGACCATGTTCATCCTCATCGCGCGTCCGATCGTTCTGGCCTTCGGTCTGCCCGAGATGCTGATGATAACCATTCTCGGCCTGTCGATGGTCGCCATTCTGGCCGGGCGTATCCCATTGAAGGGCGTCGCCGCAGCCGGGTTGGGTCTGATGGTCGGCACAATTGGTGAGGCCGATGCGGGCGGCTCGCTTCGGATGGCGACCTATGACATTCCTTACCTGACGGATGGTCTGAAGCTGGTCATCGTCGGTCTGGGCATCTTTGCCGTTCCCGAGATCGTTTCGCTGCTGCGGCAGGATCGCTCGATTGCCAAAGGCGCTTCGTTGGGCGCCGGATGGCTGGATGGCGTCAAAGACTGGTTTGCGAACATCTGGCTGTCGGTCCGCTGCTCGATCATTGGCGTGGTTGTCGGGGTCATTCCCGGTCTCGGAGGTTCTGTCGTCGATTGGATAGCCTATGGTCACTCAGTTCAAACGACCAAGGACAAAAGCAATTTCGGCAAAGGCGAAGTACGCGGGGTCATCGGCCCGGAAAGTTCGAACAACGCCAAGGAAGGCGGCGGTCTGGTGCCGACGCTATTATTTGGCATCCCCGGCTCTGGTTCGATGGCGATCTTCATCGGTGCGGTTGCTCTGTTGGGATCGGGGGATATCGAAGTCGGTCCGAGCATGCTGCAGGACAATCTCGACATCACATATTCCATCGTTTGGCTGCTGGCGCTGGCCAACGTGGTGGGCACCATCCTGTGCATCGCGGCCTCGGGCGGGATCGCCAAGCTGACCACGATCCGCTTCACCTATCTGGCACCGTTCCTGTTTATGCTGATCAGCTTCGCAGCATTTCAATCCGGTCAGAACTTCGAAGATCTTTTAGCCCTGTTTGTGATTGGCTTGATCGGTATCTTCCTGCGCCGCTTCGACTGGTCGCGCCCGGCTTTCCTGATCGGCTTTGTTCTGTCGAACCCGGTTGAGAAATTCACCAATCAAGCCTTCCAGATCGCCTCGTTCCGGTTCCGCAAAAGCTTTGGCGAAGGGATGGAGTATGTCTTCAGCCCCATCGTCATCGTTCTGATCGTGGTCACGGTTGTTTCGGTCATTCTGGGCATCCGGCAGGCCAAGATGATCATGGCTGAGGGCGACGTTCAGGCCGGAACCAAACGTGCGCCTTTGGTCTTTCTGCTGGTGATTATGGCCTATCTGATCGTGGCTTTGGTCAATGCCAACATGATCCCTGACTACAACATGACCGACAAGATCATCCCGCTGGTGATCGGCGGCATCTCTTTGTTCTGCTGCGTGATCCTGCTGATCCAGATGATGCGGCGGCCCGAGGGTGATGCGATCTTTGCCGACAAGGAAATCGCGGGTGAGGACGCCAGTGCCCCCCATGGTTTGTGGTCCACGCTGGCGTGGTTCGCAGGTCTGATCGCGGCAACATGGGTGGTGGGGTTCATCCTTGCACTGCTGGGCTTCCTGATCGCGTTTTTCCGCATCCGGGCCGGGGCCAGCTGGCAGATGGCGTTGATCCTGACCGCCTGCGGTATCGGCTTTATGTGCCTGATGGCGGGTGCTTTGAACCGGGATTTCCCGCCGGGTCTGTTGCAGGACATGGTCAGCCTGCCCTGGCCATTGAAATGAGCAGCCCAATGAAATTGCCTGACCTGAGCAAAGGGTCGGGCAGAGGAAACACCACACCGTATTGGCCGGGGGGTACCCGATGACCCAAACAGCAATCCCATATGTTTTCATGCGGGGCGGCACCTCTCGGGGCCCGTATTTCCGCCGCTCGGATCTGCCCGAAGATCTGGACACTCTCGCCAAAGTGCTGATCTCTGCCCTCGGGGCTGGGCAATCGCTGAACATCGATGGCATCGGCGGCGGTGCAGCGGTGACCACCAAGGTCGCGATGCTATCGATCAGCGAGGATGACTGGGCCGATATCGACTACTTCTTCGCGCAGGTTGCGGTCGAAGAAAAGCTGGTCGATTTCAAACCGACTTGTGGGAACATCCTGTCCGGCGTCGCCCCCGCTGCCATCGAAATGGGACTGTTCGAACCGCAGGGCGATGAGGCCGAAATTCGAATCCGGGCGGTCAACACCGGGGCCCGTGTCGTGGCCCGGGTCCAGACACCGGGAGGAAAGCTTACCTATGAGGGTCATACCGGCATTGCCGGGGTACCGGGCCAGTCTGCGCCGGTACAGCTGAGTTTCATGGGCGTAGTGGGATCGGCCACGGGCGCTTTCCTGCCCACAGGCAACCTGCGCGATACGGTTCAGGGGATCGAACTGACTTGCATGGATGTCGCCATGCCAATGGCCATTGCCCGCGCCGCTGACTTCGGGCTGACGGGCTATGAAAATGCCGACGAGCTGGACGCTGACCGCGCCTTTTTCGACCGGATGGAGGCCGTTCGGATCGAAGCCGGGGAACGGATGGGGATGGGGGATGTGTCGAAATCGGTGATCCCCAAATTCGGACTTGTCGCGCCTGCCAAAGAGGGCGGAACTCTTGCGGTGCGGTACTTCATGCCGTGGAAGACCCATCCGACCATGGCGGTTACTGGTGCCCAGTGCATGGCGTCTTGTGCTTTGACGCCCGGTACGGTCGCGGACAGTTTGCTGGATCGCCCGACGACAAGCCCGGCTGAAGTCATATTGGAACACGCTTCGGGCAAGATCGACGTATTGGTTGATTTCGCTACGGACCATGGGTTCACCGTTAATTCTGCGGGCCTTGTGCGGACCGCGCGTAAGCTGGCGGACGGGCATGTTTATGTGCCGCAATCGGTGTGGAATGGGAGTTGATCGGAAAATCCACAAATAGTATACTACGGTATACAAAAATGGAGGTCACGATGGACGACTACTCGGAATGCCTCGATATCGCGCGTCAGGAGCTCAGGTTGGCGCAAGCAGCCTTGCGGCGGGATATGGCCGAGTATCCCAAGCCAATCGCGGGATGCGACGAGCAATTCAACCATCTGCTGGACCAAAGCGAACGCGTTCGAAACGCGCTGGCAGCGCTCGATATGCAGCATTTTGTGCCGACGCCAAGAAAACTGACCACCGGGCAGGGTATTGAAAGCCGATGAAAATACACATTCTGGATGACTGGTTCGACACGCTGCGTGGCTTGCCGTGTTTTGAGAAACTCACGGGTCATGATGTGACCGTTTGGACGGATCATGTCGAGGATACAGAGGCTTTGGCCGAGCGGTTGCAAGAGGCCCAAGTCCTGGTTCTGTTCCGCGAACGCACTAAAGTCACCCGCGCCTTGCTGGAAAAGCTGCCGAACTTGCGGTTGATCAGCCAGCGCAGCGTCTATCCGCATGTTGATGTAACGGCCTGCACAGATCAGGGTGTTTTGCTATGTTCGAACATGCATAGTGGCACGCCGTCTTATGCGGCAGCGGAACTCACATGGGCGCTGATCATGGCCGGGATGCGGAATTTGCCCGCGCAGATGGCCTCGGTCAAAGCGGGTCACTGGCAGGCTGGCGTAGGTAAGACCCTGCGTGGTCGTCAGCTCGGGCTCTATGGTTACGGCCGTATCGCCCGCGCGGTTGCAGGTTACGCCGAGGCGTTCGGGATGAACGTGGTCTGGTGGTCATCCGAGGATGGTCGGTCACGTGCACAGGCGGATGGCGCTACGGTCGCGCCGAGCCGGGAGGCGTTTTTTGTCGATAGTGATGTTGTCTCGATCCATGTGCGCCTGAAGCCGGACACGCGTGGGATCATCACCGCATCGGATTTTGCGCAGATGCAGCCCGGGGCACTGTTCGTGAATACTTCACGAGCCGGGCTGATTGCTCCGGGCGCTTTGCTTGAGGCGCTTAACGCCGGTCGCCCCGGCAAAGCAGCAATTGATGTCTTCGATACCGAGCCGCTGGCCGACGCGACCGATCCGTTGCTGGCGCATCCCAACCTGATCGCGACGCCGCATATCGGCTTTGTGACCGAGGATGAGTTTGACCTGCAGTTTGCCGACATTTTCGATCAGGTGAATGCTTATGCTGACGGCGCACCGATCCACATGATCAACCCCGAGGTTTGGACCACCTCAGAATAAGATTGGCGGCGATCGGCGCACCGATGATCACCAGCACAATCCTTGTCAGATGGTGAGTGATCACAAAGCCCAGATCCGCGCCTGAAACGATGGCCAGAACCGTCATCTCGGCCTGCCCACCGGGGGCGAAGGCCAGAAACGCCTCGACCGGCTTACCAAGCCCTAACGTAGTGACAACTGCCGTGAAGGCCGCTGCCAACACAGCCAGAACAACCACGTAGGCGCAACCCGCCGCCACGACCTTGCGCAATTCCACCCAGGTGACACCGACAAACTTCACGCCGATCCCGCAGCCGATGAAGAACTGCGCAGCCAGGATGGCTTCGCGCGGGGGGCGGGTATGGATGAAGTCTCCAAGGGACAAAGCGGCCGTCAGGATCATTGGTCCCAGGATGGACGCGCCGAACAGGCCAATGCGCTCGCCGCCCTTCCAGCCGATAAAGGCGGCCAGTACCATCAGAGCCAGTTCTCGTACCGGTAGGTCGCGCGCAGGCTCTCCGATTGGGTTGGTCAGCTGGGCATCGTAGAACACGGTCAGGAACAGCGGGGCCAATGTCACGATGATCAGCACGCGCGTGCCATGGATCAGGGATAAGGTGCGCGGGTTGGCTCCAGCTTCGGTCCCAAAGATGATCATGTCCTGCAACCCGCCAGGCATGGCTGCATAGAATGCGGTTGGCGTATCGAAACCCCAGACCTTGCGGAAGAATGGCACGCCGACCAGCGCGATCAGCAGGATGAAGAACGGAACCAGCGCAATCGACGCTGCCATTTTCGGCAATTCGGCGAACAGGCCCGGTGTGATTGATGCGCCCACCGCGACACCCAGAATGGTGCGCGCCGCCACCGAGATCTGGCCGAACCCTTCCATCGGCGCATGCGCAAGAGCGGCAATCAGACAGGCGCTCATTGGGCCGAACAAAAAGGGCAAGGGCAAATTCAGAGCCCAGAATACGCCGGTACCCAGCACTGCAAGCGCGAAGGTCACGGCTCGTTTTTTTACTGCAGAGGGTGCTTCGATCTGGGTGGTCAAAGTGCCGGTTCCGGTGCGGTTGACTCAATATGTATCCAAGTGTATACAGACGGACACAATAATGCAAGTGAGCGCGTGATGACCCTTCAGGACGACCCGTTACAGCCCGGCCCACAGGGTAACTCCGCCTATCAGCGCCTGCTGGAGGAGATCCGCGAAGGCACTCTTCTGCCCGGCGAACGCCTACGCGAGATTGAGCTGTCCGAGAGGTTGGGTGTCAGCCGCACGCCAGTGCGCGAAGCGATCCGACAACTCGAAGCGGATGGGCTGGTCACGCATATCCCCCGGCAGGGCGCAACGGTCCGCAGCCTGGATTATGCCGAGGTGATGGAACTCTATGAGATGCGCGCTGTGCTTGAGGGAACCGCAGCGCGTCTTGCGGCACGGGCGGCGTCAGATGTCGAGCTGGATGAGTTGGACGTGCTGAATGACAGGTTGGCCGAGGCAGGCACTGGCGCGGATGCCGCGCGGATCAATCGGATTTTCCATGCGACGCTTCTGGATGCAGCCAAGAACCGGTTTCTGGCTAAATCCATGTTGTCCCTGCAAAAGGCGTTGTTGATCCTGGGCCCGTCACAATTGCTGGATGCGGACCGGGCCGAGGCTGCCGTGGCCGAACACCGCCGCATCATGGCCGCCCTGAAAGCCCGTGATGGCGCGACGGCCGAGTCTGAGATGCGCGCGCACATCCACGCGGCACAACGCATGCGCATTCGCGCCTTGCAGGAACGCGACCGTACAACCGATCAAACTCAATAGGTAGATATGACATGGTAACCCAACCGGAAGCCTATGATATCGCTGTGATTGGCGGAGGGAACGCCGCCCTCTGCGCTGCGATGACCGCCGCCGAAGCAGGTGCGCGCGTTCTCATCCTTGAAACGGCGCCAAAACCCTATCGCGGTGGAAACTCGCGCCACACCCGCAACTTTCGCTGCATGCATTCTGGCCCGTTGGGCCCGCTGGTCCAAGAATACAGCGAAGACGAATACCTGTCAGACCTGCTCAAGGTCACCGGAGGCAAAACCGACAGAGAACTGGCACGCCTCGCGATCCGCACGTCCGAGGAATGTCTGCCGTGGATGGAGGAGCACGGGGTCCGGTTTCAGCCCTCACTGTCGGGGACACTGTCACTGGCGCGGACCAATGCGTTCTTTATGGGGGGCGGTAAATCGCTGGTGAACGCCTACTACCGGACGGCTGCAGCGCTGGGCGTCGAGGTCCTTTACGAAGCCGCCGTCACGCATCTGGAATTGAACGGAGACCGGATTGAATGGGTGGACTATACCTTTGAAGGTCAATCCCATCGCATCAAGCCGAAAGCGGTCATCGTCGCTTCGGGTGGGTTTCAGGCTGACACCGATTGGTTGACCCGCGCATGGGGGCCTGCGGCACGAAACTTCTTGATCCGGGGCACGCCCTATAATCGGGGTGTCGTGCTGGCCGATCTTCTGGAAAATGGCGTTGAGAGCGTTGGTGACCCGACCCAATGCCACGCCGTTGCCATCGACGGGCGCGCGCCGAAGTTTGACGGCGGTATCGTCACCCGTCTGGACTGCGTTCCATTCTCAATTGTCGTCAACAAGGACGCCGAGCGGTTCTATGACGAGGGCGAGGACGTCTGGCCCAAGCGTTACGCGATCTGGGGGCGCTTAGTGGCAGCCCAGCCGGATCAGGTGGGCTATGTAATCATTGATGCCAAATCGTTGAACCTTTTTATGCCGTCAGTCTTCCCACCGATAAAGGCGGACACGTTGGAGGATCTAGCCCAAACGATGGGCCTGCCGGCTGACAAGCTGACTACGACCGTCGCTGAATTCAATGCCGCCTGTGGTGACACAAGTGGCTTTCATCCAACTGAACTGGACGGCGTTTCCACCTCCGGTCTGACCCCGCCCAAGACAAACTGGGCACGTCCAATTACTGAGCCTCCTTTCTACGGCTACTCGCTGCGCACCGGCGTGACCTTCACCTATCTGGGCCTGAAGGTAGATGAAACCGCGCAATGCTCGACGACAAACGGCAAGATACAGAACCTTTGGGCGGCAGGAGAAACCATGGCCGGGTCGATTTTGGGGCAGGGGTATCTGGCCGGGTTCGGCATGACCATCGGAACCGTATTCGGACGCATCGCAGGACGAGAGGCCGCTTCTTATGCGAATTGACCTGATCCAAGAAGCCCGCCGTCAGGCCGAGATCTGCAATGCCTGCCGGTATTGCGAAGGCTATTGCTCGGTCTTTCCGTCGCTACATGCCGAACGCGCATTCTCGGATGGCGATATCACGCAATTGGCCAATCTGTGTCACAACTGCCGAGGATGTTACTATGCCTGCCAATACACGGCCCCGCATGAGTTCGACCTGAACCTGCCCAAGGCTCTGGCCGAGGTCCGGCGCGACAGTTGGGAAAGCTACGCCTGGCCGCAACCCCTGGCGCGCCGCTTCAATACCCATGGTGGAGCGATTGCTCTGGCTCTGGTCGTCGGCTTCGCGCTTTTGTTTTGGGCTATTCGTGTGATCGGCTCGGCTGGGGGTGAAGGCTTCTATGCAGTGCTCTCTCACAACGCGATGGTAGCGATCTTTGCTCCGGCTTTCTTGCTGCCACTGTTCAGCATCGGCATCAGCCTTCGGCGCTATTGGCATGTGGTTGGAGGTAAGCCGATTCAACCCGGCGACCTGAAAGCCGCGCTAACCCGAGCAGCTAAAATGCAGGATCTGGCTGCTGGCCACGGCGAGGGTTGCAATTTCGAGGACGAAGATCGCTTCAGCCAGGCCCGACGCCACGTGCATCATGCGATCATGTACGGGTTTCTGCTGTGCTTCGCATCGACCTCGGTAGCTACGATCATGCATTACGGGTTCGGCCTGCACGCACCTTACGGGATCTGGTCATTGCCAAAGCTGTTTGGCGTGTCGGGGGGTGTTTTGCTTACCGTGGGTTGCTGCGCGATGGTCTTGCTGAAGCAGAAATCAGACCGCAACCTAGGCGACGCTTCCGCTTGGGGCGGAGACATCGGCTTCATCTTGCTGCTTGGTTTTGTGGGGTTGAGCGGGCTTATTCTCTACGCTCTCGGGTCAACGACACTGATGCCTGCGCTGCTTGCCATCCATCTTGGATCGGTCCTGGCTCTCTTCCTCCTTACGCCCTATACGAAAATGGCTCACGGCTTCTATCGGCTTGCAGCCCTCATCAGGGATGCGCAGCGGAAAAGAGAATTGTCGGTGGTCCGGTAACAACCATTCGCCCCGTCCAGAGGCGAAAGAAAGTGCAATGGAATCGCATTTGATATCGAAGGACGCTGCGTTGCGGCAATGCGGACGGCAGTCAACGTCCGGAAGGGTGCGTGTGAATACCGCTCAGCGGTACTGAAAGACACTTCCACGAAAGGTGCAGACTTGATGGAAGAGCTTTGAGTCGCAAATGGTAAAACCTGTGCGCCCATCAAAATCGAATGACTCAGGATCAATGGCTTAGGCGTCTTTGAATGGCAAAACTATGTGTCGCCCGACAAAATGTTGGACGTCAGACAAATTTGACCTTTGCGTCATAAACTGACCCAACACGCCCATTTCATGCTCCTGTAGGCAGTTTCGTTTGGCTTGCCCAATTCCCGCTGGTCCTCAAAAAAGTGGATGAGCCGACAGCCCCACCACAAATAGTAAGAACGGCCCAGTCCTGCCATTGGCCGATGTTTACCGTCGCTGCTGTGCGGTTCGTCAGGGGAGACATTCGCCGTAGGTGCAAAGTCGGCGGGTCTATGAACCAACGGATGGCGGGACAAACCGGGCTTTCGCCGCTGGAAATGAATGACCGCACCGGACGCATTTTGCGTACCGGGTACTCTGGGGTTTGCAACAGAACCGGTTGCCTGCGTTTGCTGTTGCTGGAATGTGAATCCAAGCTTCTTCAAGCTGACGGCAAGCAGTGTTATGAGTGCTTTGGGGATTGGTAGATAGCCTTGGAATTCCGGGCTCTACAGGAGTGAACCCCTTATCGGTTCATACGGAGGCTTCATTGCAGACGACTACATCGACGTCGCCTCATGGGCTGATCCAGTTGGAACGTGCTCATTTTGATGTTGCCGTAATCGGAGCCGGAATCAATGGTGCAAGCGTTGCCCAGCATCTCTGTGCCGCCGGATACAAGGTGCTTGTGGTCGATCAGGACGATTTTGCCAATGGGGCTACCAGCCGGTCCAGTCGCCTGCTTCATTGTGGATTAAGGCATTTGGCTTCAGGGTCCAATATCTGGCAGACATTGATACATCCTCGGCGCTTGGCTGTGTCCCTGAAAACTGTTCGTGATGACATGCTGGCAAGAGACGAGATCGTGCGTACGATCCCCGAAAGGGTAAAGCCGATCAACTTTAGCCTGCCGATCTACTCGGACGATCAGTATGCGCCGTGGCAAATGGATGCGGCTTTTGCAGCGATACGAATGACCAGCCCGAGCGGCGAACCGTTAAGGTATCGCCGCTATCATCCAGATCAAACCAATCAGGTTCCCCTTAGCCCCTGGCTGCGCAACCCTGAAAAACTGCGCAGCATCGCTGTCTTTCAGGAGTACCTTTTCGACTGGCCCGAGCGTATCGCGCTAGATGCACTGTTTGACGCACGTCGGATGGGGGCAACCGTTCGAAACTACGTACGCGTCGCGGACCTAAAGCGGGAGCAAGCAGATGATCTTTGGCATCTGACATTGCAAGCGACAAGCCGATCTGTCCTAGGCACGCCCGAGACAGTCGTGGTTACAGCGGATTTCGTTTTGAATCTGGCAGGGGCTTGGGTTGATGATGTGACGGCCAGGACCGGATCAAATTCAGCGCCCAAATGCAGGGGAATGAAAGGCATTCATATTGCAGTGAACCTGCCTGCGGAATTCGCTGATTGGGGGGTATTTACATACAATAGCATTGGTGAACCGCTCTATTGCCTTCCCTTTCGAGGCATCCATTACATAGGACTGACACGGACACCCATTGATGGCGAAATTGCCGGTGTTTACGCTGAGGATCAGGAAATTGAATGGATGGTTTCGGAAGCCAACCGGTGTTTTCCAAAACTGTCTTTAAAGTGCAGCGACGTATTGTTTACATGGGCTGGTGTCAATCCGTTGACGCATGACCCGCTGGAACCTCTGGGAAGCCGGGAAATCAAGCTGCATGATTTGGCGGATGACGGTTTGCAAAACATGAGGGCACTGACCGGCGGGCCGATCATGACACATAGGCGTGTTGCGAGAAAAGTCACCCGAGAGGTTCAGCAGCGGCTGAAACCATCCGTAAGCCCGCTCAAACTGCAATACGAAGGCGTTTGTGCAATCAATACTCACGGTAGCGCCGCTGAGCCGGATCAAATGGGTCTGGCCTATCGTGCCGAGATTGTCCGGTGCGCAAAAGACGAGATGCCGACCAACCTGGCAGATTTGATTATGAGACGACTGGGCTTGGGATGGGAGCCCGATCAAGGGGTTGATCGCGCCCGTGAGATTGCCGAAATAGCAGCGCCGCACCTAGGCTGGTCAGATTCAAATATCGAAGACGAACTGATCGCTTACCATGCTCATCTAGATCACATCCGGCGAAAACCGAATATCGGGTAAAGATACGAGCTTCACTACACATCTAATCCGCGCCGGGATAGTTCGAACGGCGGGTTTACACACATTTTCGCCATCTGGACGATACGTAGCATCGGTTGACTTGAGCTCTCAGTGGTCCTCGAAGGCAGCGCAGCAACGGTATCTAGTGCGCTGCTACGGGATGGCCAGGACCGGCGCTTAGCTGACATTCATGATCGCCAGTGCAGCATGCGGCTTCTTAAGACTACCCTTTCGCTGCGCGTGTGAAGTCCGCGTTTTGATCTAGCCACACTTTGCGCAATGACAACCGTATTCGTCTCGGTTCAACGTGCTCGTCGTTAGTTCCCCGTCAGGTGAAGCCTTCGCAACGCTGGCAGAAACTTGTTTTGCCGATCCACTGCACCTGTCGCAGCCATACCAATACAGTATTTCGAACAGCGCTTTGTTGGGTGTAAATGCAGTCTACGTAAAACTTTGTCAGCGATGCCGTTGCCGCGGGCTGATTTTGTTTCAATGATGAACATGTCAGGTTTTACCGCACGAGAGACTCCGCCAGCCTCAAATTGAAGGCTTGTATCGATGGTCATACGCTCGCCACCTTCTTTGGCAACTAGAGTGATACGCTCATATTGCATCGCGATCACCCGGTGCAGCAGTTTTCCAAAGCCCTCCGAATAAATGTCGCGGTAGTTTTCCTCGATAAAATCGACAGCCTGCTGGTTGAGAGAGTTGGCAAGATTATTGACCTTCAATCGTCGTTTTATCGTGACTTTACGTCTGTCTTTCAACTTGATTTCAAGGTAGCTGAAGCCAGCATCCACATACTCACGCACCCGAACCTTACAGCGCTTGCGACGCCCTTGGTGATGATCGTAATAACCTCGCAAGTCTTTGTCGTCATAGTATCTGGTTGCATACGTGAACGCACGCTTGCCTTCGATTTCCAAGACGTCGAAATGTTCGGAAAACCTCTCAAATGCCGGCCTGAAAGCATCGGCTGGCAGAATATACTTGTTGTCTAACCGTTCGAGCATGGCTGCTTTGCTGTTAAGTTCCGCAAGACTAATTTCCGCGAAGCTATTGAGTGTCCCTGCGATGTTGTTGTCCATGACGGGTTCCTTTGCACACTCAGCTTTTGCGGAAAAACACATTGATGCGCGCCATGTCGTTGATGTAGTCGAGCGCCGTGATTTGATAGGACATCACGTCTACGCCCAATCGTTCTGATAGATCCGCACGCATAGCCTTGGGGTCCGACAATGCGTGAGCGTCGATCTTGTCCAAAGTGATCTTCACACCGTCTGCGGACTTTAGAATGCGCGGATGATCAAGCACCCAGGCACCCAGCAGCACCAACGTTACGATCACACCAACAAATGTAAGCTCGGTTCCGTGAATTGAGCAGATAACCGCGATAGCGATGGAGCCAAAAAAATAGGTGATTTCGACTTTTGAGATCTGTTCCGACCGCAATGTGAATAGTGCGAGGATGGCGAATAGTCCAAATCCTGCTGCCAGGCTAAATTCAACCGATGACAAAACGGTCAACACGCCGAAGGCGAAGACATTGAACAGCGAAGCGGCGGTCACCAACTCTTTGTCGCGGTAGCGGCGATAATACAAACCAAACACTAGGGTCATCATTGCAATGATATTGATTGCAAAACGAATGGGGATTTCGGGGGCGAGAATAGACTCAAGCATGTATTTTGATCCCTGTTGTGAACCCTTGTGAGGGCACTTGATGGATCAATTCTTGCCCGGAGCGTCTGAACCCGTCCTGACTGGGAAATTGACCAAGTGTTACAGATTTATGAACGTTCAATGACGCTGGCATTTATTTGTAAGACTTGAAGTGTTTTGAGTATTTGGATCAGAACGTTACAACTAGGCTAGGAATACGACGGCGGCACTCACGTTCGGTTTCGATCCGGGCAAGGCTTGACGGAAACTCGCTTGGGTTTGCTGAGAATTCTTAGGTGTGCTTGCGCGATCTGACAGCGTGATTTTGCCGAGACAAGCCACAAAAGCAACGTTCAGGTCATACGATACCCAACATTTCTAAGGGTCACGATCCGCTGACCTTCTGCACCGATCTTGCGTCTGAGACGCCCGACATAGACATCAACAACGTTGGTCAATGGATCTTCATTCATGCCCCAAACCGAGTTCAAGATCCGCTCTCTGGACAACACGCGCCCAACATTAGTCAGAAACAGAAGAAGCAAGTCTCGTTCCTTCTTGGATAGCTGAATTTCGGCACCGTCGACGGCAACCTGAAGCGAGCGCTTGTCAAAGGTAAGCGACCCACAAACAATCACAGTGTCACTAAGATCGTTGGCATAGCTATTGGCGCGGCGGTGCAGAGCCTCTACTCGCGCGATCAGTTCGTCAAAGTCGAACGGCTTGGGAAGATAATCGTCTGCGCCAATGTTGAGGCCTTCCACTCTTTCCTCGGGGCTATCCAATGCGGTCAGCATCAGGATGGGGATTTTTGATTTCCTAGCGCGCAATTTGCGACAAACATCTTGCCCTTGAATCCCGGGTAACATCAGATCCAACAAAATGATGTCATAGTTGCTGGTGGCTACGTGCTCCAAAGCATCTTCGCCACTTGGTGCATGATCCACAGACCAGCCTTCAGCGGACAATCCGCGACGTATAAAATCAGCTACACGGGCTTCGTCCTCGACAAGCAAAATATTCATAGTACGCCTCAATTATCTCTCTGCTCACAACCGAGACGATGCGCGGCAGTGTGCGACCTAACCGGTTGCCCAACTTGCTTTTGAAGCAGACTGGTACGCATTAGCCGGTTTCTCGTAGGGCATCGGTCTGAACAACTTTCATCCGAGGTGATTTGGGCAAGGTTATGGTGATCATTAAACCGCCTTCCTGGCGATCTTGAAGGTCAACTGTCCCACCATGAGCCTCCACAATCGACTTCACAACCGGAAGCCCGAGACCGCTGCCTTCGATACCCTGGCCCGAAGCGTTCGACCCCCGAAAGAACCGGTCGAATGCCTGGGATTTTTCCGCCGCGCTCAGGCCGGGACCGTCATCTTCGATTGTGATCCTGCAAGACGCGAGCCCTTCTTCCAACATCGCGCTAATTGTTGGGCCGCCATATCTTCGCGCGTTCTGCAGTAATGCAAGCACCGACTGGCGAAGCCGAACCTCGTCGATCGACGCCATTACCTTGCAGTCCGGAATTTCGAACTGAACCGGATCGGGGAACATCGCCACGGCATCGCGCAGTATTTTTCGCAGATCCGTTTCTTTGCGATCTAGTCTGAGCTGACCCGCCTCAAACCGGGCGACGGTTAGCATGTCATCAACGATTTGGTTTGTGTGCTTTGCGGAATCTCGAATACGGGCAAGTGAATCTGAAGCGTCTTCTGACAGCGTTTCTGATGTCCGTAGAGTGACATCAGCCTCGCCGAGGATGATTGCCAAAGGCGTTCGCAACTCATGGCTAATATCGGCCATCAAACGCTTGCGGTTCTCTTCGCCTGTCTCAAGCTTATCGATTAGTTGCTGAAGCTCGAACGTTCTGGCAGCAACGGTATCTTCTAGTTGTCTCTTTTGCTCGGCACGGCTGGCTTCGCGAGCAGCCAATCCTTCAGCCATGCTATTCAGAACGGTGCCCAGCTCTCTGAACTCTTGGCTGCCACCCAGGCTTACCGGCTTGGAATAATCGGCCCCACGCAGGTGTCCAATGCCGTCTGCAAGTCGTGTAAGTGGCTTTCTGATCTGGCGGTTGAACGACACGAGCGCCACGAGCAAAACGCCAATTGCGGCCAGAACGATCAAGTAAACCAATCGTTCATTCCATTTTCTGAAAGCTGCCGCCTCGCTCAATACCTCGTCGACCTCCTCGGCTTCTTCATCAAGGGCAGCCTGGATTTTTTGATCGAGCTCATCATCAATGTCACCGTCCAGCAGGGCGGCCAAGCGTTCAATCCGGACAAATGTCTCGATACGGCTTCCATTGGCTGAAAGGTTCGCGATTGCTGCATTGACGGATTCAATATCGTCCTCGATCTCATCAAGAAGTTCGAGTTCTTCGATCTCCTCGTCGCCCACCATCTGGATTTCACGCGCGATCGTTGTCCGGATCGAATCTAGTGTCTGGTCGATTTTCGCCTGCAGCTCTTCTTCGCTTACGCCATCGTCCCGGTCTCCGATAAGAAGCGCGTCGCCGTGTTGCTTGAACAGACGGTATAGATCTGCTTCAAGCCGCAGATGCAGCCCATAGGATTCTTGGGCCAGTGATATCCGGGCGTCCCACCATCGCGTTTTTTCGAGGCTGTACAGGGTGAGTCCTGCAAGACCGCCCAAGAAAGCTACCAGAACAGCAGCGTAAATCCCAAATAGAGTAGATGAACGCATTTCAGACGACCTTTGAATTCTGTTTCACATTAGGCGAGGCGGCATCTTCAGCCAATATGATGGTGGCCGACGATAACTTCTGCAGAGTTTCAAGCAACTTGGCGTGGCCATCCCTGCAATAACCCCACCTGACAGAAGCGATTACGACGACGTCAGCTTTGCCAAGAACTGCACGCACAAAATCGATACTCAATGTTTGGAAGGGTGACAGCCCGTTGCCATTTTCCGCCACCCGCTGATCAAGGCCACCAGGTGCCCGAAGCAGGTCAGATAATCCAAAGGTCCGCATGACCTTTGCTATTTTCTGATCATTCGGTCTTTTCGAACACATCAGTGTTGCCGAACGGCGCAAACTGCCTTGGAGCCCGACATGATCGTCCCCGATAAAAGCGATTTTTGAGGCTCTATCTTGCCCACCATAGCGAACCGCGATGCCCTCATTCTTATCAAGGCCCGCGATACACCGCGCGATACAGTTTGCGTGCTTCCCCGCTAATGTTGAAGTTGAACCGCAAGGAGCCGCGAAAAAGATAAAGCTTCCATCCAACTCCCCGGTGACTTCAATTTCAGGAGGGGCGCCATGCACTGCGCTGGCCCGCATCAACACCGGTTCCGAAAGCAGCCTTGCGGCCTTTTCGCGCGCTACGCTCCAGGCGCAATAATAGTCCCACGCCCCGGCAAGGTTCTGTAACGGAAGGGCAAGTAACGCTAAAACAGAGAGGCTAGCTGCGACTGTCGCCGGTGCCATTTCGTTTTGGCTTGCCTGCCAAAGCATCAAAAGACCGGTAAGCGCCACACCCAGTTGCAATACTGCCTGAAGACTGGCGGTTCTGCCTCGACGTGCCAACGCGTCGCGGCGCAGCGATGCGCCTTGTTTGTCAAGCTTGCGCAATTCGCGGTCTGTTCGACCTATCAGGTCCAATTCGGGCGCGATTGCTATACGCTCAATCATGGAAATCGCGATATTGGCACGATTGCGTCGTAGCTTTTGATGCCGGCGGGCCAGATGCCAGGCCAGTAACCCCATGATAAGCAGCGCGCAACTGAGTGAGGCAATGCCATAGACCGCAAGGGCAGGATCAAGAAAATAGAGAACGGATACGGCACCCGGAATGACAAAGGCTGCGGACAAAACGTCCGGTAGACCACGACCGAACCAAAGGCGCGCAGCAGATAGGTCGCCGACAAAGCGCAAGGACAGCGCACCAACCCGGCGTTTTTCGTGCCGAGATTTGGGAAGTCGGGCTATCTGCTTGTACAACGCTCGGCGCAAAGAAATCGCGTAACTTTGGCCAAGCGCTTCTGCCCGGTATCTTGAAAAAAACAAGCACGCAGCTGCGATAATTCCGGATACCGCCAATTGCAGGGCCGTACTCATTGAAAGAACGTGGCCTGCATGAAGCGCGGCAAAAGCATCACGCGTCGCAAACGCTGCGAACGCCAGTGCAACCGCCTGCACAATACCGCAGATTGTAAGGAGGACCGCATCAAGGATGCGGTCCTTTGTGGCCAGTTCCGTGAGGGCGGTCATGCGGCCACATTGACAGTTTTACGTCGCATCAGCGGTGCAACATGTTGGGTGATGGTTGCTGGCGACCAAAGATCTTCTCGAGACAAAATCGGGCGACTGGTGACTTCTGCAGCTTCAGCGGCCGCCAAGGGGGAACAGCTTACCATTCCGGAGATCGCAAAGGGGCTTAGACCCACCTTTTTCAGAACGGTCACACCACCAAGAGCACTCAGTGCGTCCGGCGCGGCAAACAGGATGCCGTCCAGCCGATCTCGAATGCGCGAAGACTGCAAGATGGCCCGCGTTTCCTGCTGGAAAACACCGTCAGCGATCTCAACCACCACAACCTCGGCGCCGCGCTCTGCCGCAGTTGCAACCAGCGTATCAAAACCGGCTTCAATTGTTTCAAGCGGCATCCGATATGTCGTGGCCATACCGACGTCTGTGAAGTCGAGCGCCGGAGCGCCTCCGTCTTCGAAACTATTGAAGTCACCAAAGGCTCCTGTCCCGGTAGCCTTGACGCCGGCGACAGCATACCCTGATCGCAAAAGCCCATGGCTGAGGCTTGATGCGGCCGTTGTTTTCCCAGAATTCATCGACGCCCCGAAGACACCAATGACCGTAACGTGTTCGTTGTTCGGCAGCGAGGGCAACGCATAGTCTGATACGTTAATCACATGACCTGAGGCATTGGTAAGAAGGCCGATGGGCTTCAACCGCGTCGGGTTGTCCATACGGGTATGCGCGGCGTCTACGCGACCAGCGACGCCGCCGCCTGCTACGAGATCGATAAGATCGTCATCGATCACCGCGCTGGCAAGGAACTGGTCCGGTGCGTACCGATCCCCCAAACAAAGGACAACATAGTCGCCCGGGTAGCTGACCGAGGCGCGACGTTCCGCCAACTGAATTTTTTTGTGATGGCCGATCTCGGCAATCTCACAGAGGATCAAATCCCCTGCCTTTGCGCGGCCCATCTGCGTGGTAAGCCCGTGTACATCGGACCGATCAACTCTGCGGGTAGTAAATGCCCATTTTGCGATTTCGCAAGCGGCACGGGAGGTTTGAAGAAACTGTGTCATGCTTTGCTCCGTGACTGGCTGTTCAATGAAACCGTTTTGCCAGTGCGACGTGAGAAGAATTGCAAAAGGGGATGAAAGGCTGGCAAGCGATCAGATGAACGGCAAATGAATACACTTTGCGGGCGCAATGGTTTTGCTCCGGAACGAATACAAGAAATTCTGATATCCGTGTTTTATCCCGGAAACAGTCGGAGAAAATCCAACAGGACAGGAAGTTTTTTGGTTAGTCATCATCACCACCATCACCACCATCACCACCATCACCACCATCACCACCATCACGCCCATCGCCATTATCGTCTCCATCTCGATCGTCAGACCGGCCGTTGTCATCGTCCCGGTCTTCGCGATCGCCCCGATCCCCGCCTGGAGCGCCGCGCTCACTGTTTTCACGTTTTCCGTTACCCGCGCCCCCACGCAACTCGATGATCGTGATGCGATTGTCTCCGTTGCGGTCTATATCCTCGAGAAGCCTGCGCGCACCGGCTTCTCCAAATGCGGCGATGAGCTCGTTCAAACTCAAAACCCCGTCTGAATTCGTATCAACAGACCGAAAGCTAGCTGTTTGCGCCGAGGCTTTGCTGAATTGGCCGGTACCAACAAAAGAAATTAAGGCTAAGAATATGACGCAGGTCGTGTGGCTGAGTATTCCTAACTTGCATTGCGCAATCCTACTTCCAGTCGTTGACACAGATCACCCTTCGCCCGTCGGTTGTTTCTGGGAACCAACGCTCTTCAGTACCAGTAGGACAATATGGCTTGCTGAGATGAAATTTGCATATGTGGAAAGTGAACGTCAGATGAACACTTTTATTCATACGGCGAGGTGATTTGGCCAAAGGCATTGAAGCCTAGATTCTGAGGTTAAAACCCGGCACCGCCCGTATTTGCAGGAATTCAGCTAGAAAAAGATTCGGACGGCAATTGCTGTGAAATTGCCACCTCCGGTGTTCTGGAAACTACCACATTGGCCTCTACAGGTAGCCAAACGCGGTTTATCGGCTTTCTGTGTCAAAAACATGAGCTGGTTTCAGAGAGGTTTAGTGCGAAGGCAATTTGCTCATATTGATGAGAGGCACGATTTGCAGAAGGTGTTGAGTGGGTCTGCCGAATTGAATGACTGATACTCGCGTGATGAGTTTGGCCTGATGGTCGAAATTACTGATAAGGCCCTCTCAAAGGCTATGTTCAATCAAGGGTTCGAAGTCCAACTACAGCTTCGTCGCTTCGTGGATGTGTTTTTTGACAGGCGTGCCACTATCGATGCCCCCAATCCGTTTATCGCGGAAGACTTTGTGCGGATTGATCCACGGCAGATCTTCGAATTTGACGGAGCGGATGCATGACCGCGCCTCTAAAACCGGCTCTCCCCTTCATTTAAGTGGAAGCACTCTCTGGCTATGTCAGCCGCAACGCGTGTTATTCGAGACTACACCACGGGACTTATGTTCAGATCTCGGGATGCGCTGGCCGTTTCTGTGTAGCGGCTATGACACGCAGCTTGAGCGGCTCTGCAGGCCGACAGGTGAACCCTTGGATGTGCTACGAAACTGGTGCACCCAGAAAATAGGTATTGGCCGCTACGAATTTGGGCAAGCCGATGCCAGCACTGGCGTGTTTCGGCGCATCGCCATGCGGTTTTGTCCACAATGTGTCACAACAACATTTGTCCAAGATTGGTCCTCAGGGCGTGTTCCAGTTGCTTGAATGGTCGGTTCTTTGCATTCATCCATGCGCCCGACATGGCTGTCCATTGAGCACGTTGCCATAGGCCGCATACTCCCACGCGGCCTATGATTTTGTGGGCCGTGTCCTTGAACATGGGGAAGAGGTTCAATAAGCGAGTGAGGCTCACGAAGCGCATAGAGAGACCCACTTTGAGAACTACATTTGCAAGCGCATTTGGCACGGTCCAAAGGATGACTGGTTGAAAACAATGGACCTTGCACAAATACACCGCGCGAGCCTGACCTTGGGGGCCGCGCAGAATGGCTTCAAAGGCACGATGCTCATAAATCTGTCAACGCGTGAAGAGCGTTCTCTATGTGAAATTGGCATTCAAAGTATGGCGGGTGGCAAGGAGACTTTCAAAGCCGCCCTTATCGATCTGCACCGCGACAGTACAACGGAGCGACCCTATTATAGCGCTGATATGGGGCCCTTCTGTCACCGCGGTTAAACTCACAGCAAGTTTCCAAGTGACTTGCAATACTCAGATTAGAACCCAACCAAGTATCAAATGCGCATTCATACTATTTGAATATGAACCGTGAAGAGGTGTACCCTATTGGCCGGTTTTCTGGCTGTACGGCGACCCTGTTCGGTAGATACCTATTGACGCCACCTTCCCCCGTAATTTGAGGAATCGCGAGTTTTCTGATGTTTCACTGCAATTAAAGTCAAAATTCTTCAAGTTTGGTTTCTGGTGGGGGACGTTATGAGAAAGGTATTTGCTGTAGCCGCGTTTGTTGGCATGATGGCTTCTGGCGCAGTTGCGAAAACGGTTACTCTCGAAGCGACAATAAACAATATACTGGGTTCTGCGGAACTTCTTTATGAGTTTGGAATATCTTCAGGAGGAACACTAAAAGCTCGGTTCACTATTGATGATGACCTTTCCCAAGGCGCTTCATTTGTGACCAGTGCAAACTACGACTATAGCATTCTGAACAGTGGGTACTCGGATCTCACTTTTTCGAGCTCTACGAAGTCAGTTTCGCTATTTGACAGTAACTTGGCCAAACATTACGTGAATACAACTAACGGTATTCAAGATAATAACAGGGACATTTGGGGTTCATTCACACTAGTCAGCAACCCCTTATCTTCCAACCCTAACAATTATTACACGTTTTTGCTTGAAAGCCTCGACTACAATCATGAGAAATGGACGAGGACGGGCCCCTAACTGCTGAGGTTTTGAACTCATTTAGCAGGGATGCCTTCACGTTTCAGAAATTCGTAGAGCTAGCGGACGGGTCATCAAAACAGGTGTTATTTCAATCAAGAGACATAACGTGGAGCAGTGTTTCACCCTCACCCGTTCCACTTCCAGCATCCTTGCCGTTGTTTCTTGTTGGTCTGACTGGTCTCGGCTTGGTCGCACGCAGACGGCGGTCGCAGTAGCGAACTCTATTGACCGAGATGATTTACAGTTTCGAGTAGGGTCTCATTCGGCTCTGCACTAATAGAATCTCTGCACTAAGCATCAGTTGCGAAACCAAAAACGCAAAAACGCCCGACCACGCGGGCAGGGCGCAACTGGAACTACAAGATAAAAAGTCGACAAAGTAAGGGGAGGTGGCGAGATGGACAGTCATCTACACGGTCGGGTTTACATTTTTTCAGCCTACTTGAAACGAGTCTCAGATTGAGGCTAAAATGTGGCGCAACTTATTAGCACAGTCTTTCTTGTAACCAATTGAGATTAGGGGTGACGTTTTTCTGCTGTTCTGAGCGTCACTCATTACTATGGGGGCCAACAATATGAATTTAACTCGTCGTACACTTCCTGTCTTTGTTGCCGTGAGTTTCACTTTTTTTGCGACTTCCACGTTCGCGGCAACACTGGACGCACGAGATGCTACCGTATTGGGCAAAGGCCTCGGACAATCGGTCGTTGCGGTTATACCGAACAGCACTCTATCCAACGGACAAGTTTCAACTGTGCCTGGAGACTCTGTTTCCGAAGACCTGGGAGATCAAAAGGCGCGAGCTTCGTTTGGAAGTCTTGGTGCCTCAAGTACGCAAGAAGTCGACGCTAACGGCCTCCCGTCCGGTTTTACGATCGGATCGACTGCGGGGTATTCAGACGTCATCAGTTTTGACAACGTCGGTTCAGGCCCGCTTGATTTGACCCTCAGCTTTGCTCTGGATGGATCGATTGTCGGCGACCCTAACGCAGTTATTGGGGCCGACGTCGGCGGAATAATTTTTCGGGGCGACTTCGCAATGTCAGATGGCTCTCTGCCAACGGTAACGCCAAATTTTGAAGCCTTTCGAAATGCAAATGTCACTGGAGATCTCCTTTTCGTTGACCCTGTTTTCAATACAGTCACGGAAGCAAGCTACGGGCCATCTCCACGCGTTCTTGTCGAGCAAACTTTTCAGTCTAACGGCACAGAAATTGACGGATTTCTGGACTTCAAAATAACCGTCAACGATCCGACCGCCGACTTGTATACTTCTTTTCTGATGCAGGTGTGGACAGACGGCGGTACCGTTGACTTCTTCAATACCGCTGCTCTGACGGGTGTTTCGCTGGAAAGAAACGGTGCCTTGCTGGACGGTGCAAGCGTGTTTGGAGCAGGAGGTGGTAACTTGTTTGAACTGGCGGCGATTAACCGTGGGGGGGATGTCACGCCATCACCCGTCCCACTTCCCGCCTCGCTCCCCTTATTCCTGATCGGTCTGACAGGTCTCGGCTTGGTCGCGCGCAGGCGTCGGCCGCATTAAGCATACTATATTTCCAGAGATGACTAATAGTCTTGCGTTGGGTATCTTTTGGGTCTGCGCCCACAGTTCATCTGAGAGGTCGTAAGTGCCGAGACCTTGAAGGGATCGATAATCTTCCCGGTCGGGTCCATAGCGCTTGCCGGGATTGATTTCCCCTCTTTCAAAACAGACGCGGAGATATCCGTATTCAGTCCAACAAGCCTTGTCCGCAGCGGAACACGCTGTGCAGCATTTTCACTGAAAAGCCTTGCCAGAATGCAATGCCCAGAAGGTGCAGGAATAAATACATATGGGCAACAGTTTGCATCATTTCCGGGACATGCCGGATTTGAACAAAAGACCACAGCGAGAACGATCCACCTGCGCGTGTGGTCCACGCTCCACCGCTCGGGACAAACACCCCGACGATTATCAATCCAGCCCCGATGATCCGAAAGACCAGCGCATCACCAACTGGGGTTTGCAACAATAGATCGAGCATTTCTGGATCGGTCATGCCATCGGCACCACCCGTCAGGGTGGTGCCGCGCAATATGAAACCAAGGACAGAGGCAGCAAGTGCAAGCCTAGCCAGCAGCGCAGCTTGCACCGCATCTTATCGCTGAGAGACTACACAAGGTCCGCAAAAGCAGCCCGAATGATCAAAAGTCCAGTCGCACCACCAATGCCGGCATAGAGCATCAGCTTGGACGAAATCGCACCCATTCCCCAGATATCGGGCATGGTCAGTCCACTTTGAATGTGAATTCGCCCTGTATGGCGTGCCGTCCGCACCCAAGCCCCGCCATTCGATGCGATAGGTGCCTTCGCCCATGCTTTGAAGCGGGAGCGCGAACGCGCGGTCAAAGTCCGCCTGATCTCCAGGATCGAGTGTGAGAGTATGAACATCCTGATGGATCATTTTAACTTTGTCAGGCGAATACCATCCATGAAACTGAAGCTGATCTCGGCGGGTACTTTGGCAACTGTCGCTCCGTTCGAGGGAGTGGCGGCGTCCACACGCGAATGGGCAAAAGCGCGCGTGGCAAGCGCGGAAAACAATACAATTGTGGTGAGATTCTTCATTGGAGGGTTCCTCAGTTTATTCCATTGGCGCGCTGAATTTCGCGGATGTAGTCGACGACCATGGCCACGTCTCCACGGGTCAAGCCCTCAACTGGTGGCATGTCGCCAAATTGCCAGTGATGGCTTCTAACTCCCATCGCGACCGCGCGTTGAAAGGACTCGTCTGCGTGATGGCTGGGTTCATAGATAATATGGATCAGCGGCGGCCCTGCACCTTCAACGCCGACCGCGTTGATGCCATGACATGCGGCGCACGCGTTTTCGAATATCCGTTGCCCGATGGCTGCATTTCCCTCGATAGGGGGCATTTGAATTGCCACCATCGCATTGCCCTCAGTGGATGCAGACTGCGCGGCCTCGTCAACTGACGCGGGGCGTGAAAAAATGTAGGCAGCGACGGCTACCACGGCGCATGCGCCAATCAGGAGGTGTTGTCGATTCATGTCGTGATCCTAACTTTGCGTAACAGATTGGGGCCGCAAATGATTTGCAGCACCCTGGAACTTGTTCACAGCCGTGAACAGCGTTGGTAATCTGTTTCAAGTGTTAGGTGGTCTGTCCGGGTTGTCCGGTTCATTGAGCGTTGAGAGGCTTGTAACCTTTAATGCCAACACGACCGCTGCTTGGTTAAGCTTGGTTACGGATGCAGGTGTCGTGACCGCGAGAACGTTACACAGGAATGGATTGCATCCTTCGTGCGCGGCGCTGTTTGACTCATGCTGAGCGTTTCCGTTAGGAGCGACTGAAACGTGGTCAGCGTTGTGTACCTCAACACTCATGGCCATGTGATCAATACAATGCCCGCCAGCGCACTCATTAGATAGCGCATGCGCGACACTTCCAAGCCCCAAAATAAGGATCAGAAACACTGTCAGCACTGTTGTGGTTATTGGTCGAATGTACTTCACGCGCCGAACGTACCCCGGATTCCAACGCAACACAACGCGCCAACCAGAGGGCAGCGGGACATCCCATCCTGCTGGAACTGATCGCTTTTACGCGGAACTCGGGCAGCCGAGCGCTACGCTATATTATGTGAATTGGATTCAATGCGATCTTTCGTCGTCTTCCGCGCCAACAACAGATCGCAGCCCAAAGCAATCCTTTTAAACCAAGCTAGTCAATTTCGACATCGCGCAACAAAGTATGAATTCGCTGCAGTGCCCCTAAGGTCGGCTTGCTGTACATCAAGTTGTTTTCACAGATGTCGCAATATGGTCGACCAGGCGCCTTGTCAGGGAAACTCTGCGCGAGGTGTCCGGCCAGATCGCCTGCACGGTCCAGGTTGGCGGCGCCCATTGCGGAAGTAGCTTCACCAGCTTCCCTGCGGCAATAGCATCTTCGCACAGAGCTGGTGGCATGATGGCAAAGCCAACTCCGCTTTCAGTTGCCGACAATGCCCCGATGATGCTGCTCGTAAAGAGTTGTGATGTCCTAAAATGGACTTCAACCTCTTCTCCATCACGTTCAAGTATTACGCTGTTTCCAAAGCTGTTCATGGCGACGAACGGCATTTCTTCCAGTTGTTGAGGGGCCTCAGGTGTTCCGCATCTGACCAACAAGTCAGGAGACGCAACCAGAACATGGGAAACGACTGACAGTTTCCGAGTGATGAAGCTGGAGTCGGAGGGAGAGCCAACTCTGATGCTCAGATCGATGTGGTCGTCGAGCATATCTGCAATGCGGTCCGAATAGTTGAGAGCAATCGACACATTGGGGTGAATCTTGATGAAGTTCAGGATGGCTGCCTCGATGCGCGCATCAGGCAGAAACGTCGGCAAGGCGATAGTCAATGCACCAATAGCCTCGTTCTGGGCATCCATGATCTGTTCCAACGCATTCCCGGTATGTTCAATCCAGTTTCGGCTTGCGTCAAACAATATGCGCCCATGCTCTGATAGCGAAAGCTTGCGTGTCGTCCGATAAATCAGGGTTGCTCCCAGATAATCCTCGAGCTTCGAAACGTGGTGACTAACCACCGAGGGCTTCACGCCCAGTCGATCAGCGGCCTTGTTGAAGGCACCGGTTTCCGCCACCGCGACGAAGGCGGCAATACTTTGCAGGTGTTGATACATTGTTTGATCTTATCGAATAAACAACCTCATTCAATCCGTGTTATCAAATTGCTTGGTCAGCCTCATATTGCGGTCAAGGCCAAGGAAGTGGCCCCAAACACAAGCCAAAGGCAGATCGCATTCATGATCGCTTCATCCAAAGTATTCCTGACTCTGCAGGCAGACTCAGACCGGAAGCGAGTGTGCAAGCATTTCGCACATAAGCTGGATGTCACACAGGTGGAGGACACGTATGTAATCCGGCTCAGTTTCGGGACAGGAAAGCTACGTGCCACCAATGACCGGAATTTCGCGCGGATGCCGAAGATCGCGAGCTACTCGAAGGAGTCGAGACCGTTCTGGGATCGCATCTGGAACGTTTTGTCTTTCACGAAAATCTCAATGTCACCTGGCCCCGGCCCTGAGACGCCCATTCCATATTCAACCGATCCCAAATGGAGATATCCATGAGACAGACACTTCACGCCCTAGCAGGCGCCGCCATTTCGCTTGCAACCAGTGCAACCGCCTATGCCGATACCGCCAAAGTAGTCGCGGCTTCCGAAATGGAATCACTCTTCAAAACCTTTAATCAGGAAGCCGCTACCCGCGTGATCGCCGGAGACCTGATTCAACACAACCAGCACGTTCCCAATGGCGCGGCACCTCTGGTCGGCCTGATCCCACAGCTTAAGGAAAGCGGCATCAGCGCGACCACGCATCGCCTGATTGCCGAAGGTGATCTGGTTGTAGCTCACAACGAGTACAAAAACGCCCAGATCTTTGGCGGCGATCATTTGGCAGCTTTTGACGTGTTTCGCGTCGAAAACGGTCAGGTGGTGGAGCACTGGGACAATATCACCGCAGTGACCCCGTTGAACCCGTCGGGCCGCACCCAGTTCGATGGCACCACCGAGATCACCGATCTGGACAAGACTGCAGAAAACAAGGCGCTTGTGACGGCTTTTGTTAATGACGTGTTGCACGGTAAGGCACCCGAGAAAATCAAAGACTATATCTCGGCCGAGACCTATTTGCAGCACAACAGTGGCGTTGCAGATGGACTGGAAGGTCTGGGCGCAGCGATCCAGGCGATGGTCGAGGCCGGAACGCCGATGACCTATAGCGACACGCATATGATCGTGGCCGAGGGCAATTTTGTCTTCACCGCCTCCGAGGGTCAGTTCATGAACGAGCACTCGGCCTTCTTCGATCTGTTCCGTGTCGAGGATGGTAAGATTGTGGAGCACTGGGACGTGATCCAAGCCATCTTGCCGGTGGATCAGGGCGCAAACGACAGCGGCAAATTCTAACCGACAATTGATCTGATCGGGGTGGTATCGGCGGCGTAATCGCGCCGCCGGACTTTGTTAAGGGACGAACCATGCAGTAACGCGCTTGTACCGGCCAACACAGCTAGAAACCGGCACCCTCCGCGGCCTCACCGCGAAGGTTTCATCTTTGGCCGGAACTAAGTGAAGCAGACTTTTTTCAATTTGCAGCATTGGTTGCGTTGAGCTCGATCTGGACCTTGTGGTTCGTGATCTGGCGACGGTCGTAACGGGTATGGTCTTTCAGGTCCATCAAGGCGTCGGGGGTGTGCTGATTATCGGTAGTGTTCTGGTGGCAACCCGTTTGCATCATCGGCCAACCACTACGGACCATCCGCCTCATCGATATACATAGCCAGTGACACGGGGTCTGGTCTCGTATTGGGCAAAGCGATTTGAATTGAACGCTTTGCCGCTGTGCCCGCTCCACCAAACACGAAGTTCAATCCGGCAAACCAGCTTTCCGAAGATCTCCGATAAATCTGTCAAGATCACGTTGTTGCAGGTTTTCGAAAGCCAGACGGACGCGCGAACATGTCATGTCGGGCCGTTTCTCTTGGCTTTGACGGATTACTCGTCTCGCCTCGTCTGTGGCACTCTGCCGTATCAGTATTACCGCCAAAACAAAGCGGCCGAATGGATCAACCGATTTTCCCTCCAACGCTGTTCTCGCGCAAGTTTCGGCCTGCTCAAACCTGTCGAGAACATAAAGGCAAAAGGCTTTGGCCAACAATTTCACCTTGAAGTACGGACCGGACGGGCCAAACTGAGTTGCGGTCTCGAAATGCGGTAACGCAAGCTTCGCCTCGCCATTTGCAAGATGCGCATACCCAAGAACCAAGTGGGCGTTTGCTGCGCTTGGGTTGAGACTGACTGCAAGTTCTGCCTCAGCAATCGCGGTGTCATGTTTGTCAAACTGGGTGTAGGCACGGGCGAGGCTGGCATGGGCGAAACTACTTTGTTCATCCAGGGCCACAGCGCGCTCTGCGTGATAAAGCGCGCGTTCCTTCGCCTCTTCCCGATCATCGGATTGGACGAAGAACAGTTTCCGAAGCTCGGCATTTGCCATCACGGCATGCGCAAGTGCGTAGTCTGGCGTCATTTCGATGGTTCTGGTTAAAATATCCTTTGCTTTTTGAGTGTCTTCGTTGGTGAACTTGAATAGATGCCACAGTGCTTTTTGAACCCTGTCCCAAACGTTGACCTCACCACGTTTCAATCGGGCTTGTTCGCGCAGGTCGAACCGCAATTCCCAGTCTATATGCCCAACGACGGCGGAAGCGATTTCCTCCTGCAGGGAAAAAGCATCTTCCGTTTTGTGGTCTAAACGATCGGCCCAAAGATCATGCCCATTTGATGTGTCTACAAGATGGGCAGTCACGCGAACACGCTGATCGTCGTAACGTACACTGCCCTCTACCAAATAATGGGCGCCAAGACGTTGCGCGATCTCCTCGCCGGCTAAAGAAGCATCCTTGAGGAGCTTGGTGGAAGTAGGTGAGACCACCGACAGCCAATCCACTTTTGCAAGTTCAGTCACAAGTTCATGGTTGATGCCAGCCACAAATCCATTGTCGTCACTTTGTCCACTGAGACAGTCAAACGGCAGCACCGCTATTACCGGCTTTTGTGGCGATGGAAGCTGGGTAACCATTCGATCAAATAGACGGTCTTTTTCGGCTGGAGGCTCGGTATTTGGTGCAAGCGTTTTGGTGTCAGGTTGAGAACCGGGAATGGGTTCATGCGTTGTCGGGAATTGGAACACAGGCCCATGTCTGGGCCAGTCAACATTGTTGAGTGTCATGTAGTCTTTGAGATTGTGGGCTGCATACAAGAATGCGTGGCTGCGTGCACCGACGCCGAGTTGCTTATTTGCGAAATTAAGGCCCACTGCGACGCGGGCCAGTAAGTATTGGCTTTCCATAAAGCTGAGCCGATGACTTTCGTGACGCTCAACCCAACTCATCGCCCCGCGCCGCAGAGTTCTAACAAACTCGACGATCCCTACATCATCCTGCCAAAGCCCCAACGTGTGGTGTTTTGAATGAAAGAGGCCAAGATCATCCAGGATGGCATCCCATTGCTCAGGTATACAGTTTCCGCGCCGCGCCAGCAGGTATGCCAATTCGAAATACGCGTGATCATAAAATAAGAACTGCTTGTTCTCGTACAGCGCCAGATCGATCAGATAATAATCGGGATCACGGCTTTGGTGCGATCGCACCAGTACATTGTACCCATGGAGATCCCCATGCACTCGACCTTTTGCCGCTCTTATGCTCAATCGGCTTGGCAGTTTCTCGTCGCGGGCAAAGGCCAGCGGGTTCGGGTACCAATGCCCTTCAAACATTAGGCAACGTTCCTTCGGGTCATGACCGCAAACATCCGAAAGGAAATGGTGAAGTCGACCTGGATCAGGATCCAGTCTGTAGCCGAGCCATCCGGAAAGCAGTTCCCTGGGCGAGTGCAATCCGGGCGCCATTTCATAATCGACGTTCCAGTCATCAAGAAGGCTTCTCGACAGCCGCTGAAGAACGTTCAAAGCCAACTCGTAGCCGCAATCATTCCAAGGAAGAGAGTATTCCAGCCCTTGCGCCACAACCGTTGAAAGGATCGCGATCTTGCCGTCGTGTTCCAAAGAGTGAACGATGCGTGCCAGGTGCTTTGATCCAAATGCGGGAACAGCTTCAAACGCCTCCAGATGCCTTTCGTTTTCGGTCTTTTCTTCCCATTCCGGATCGGGAAGGGCATCAAATTTGAGAATGGCCTGACCGCTGAACGCGTCGCATGTAATGTCGACAATATAGACAAGGGCACCGGACTTACCGGCACTTAGCTGTCGGTGAAAATAAATTTCACCCTTTACTGACCATCGGTCAGTTATCATCGGCAGAAGTTCAATGTATGCTTCAGGCCAAAAGAGATCATCGATGGCGGGCATTAACAACACTCCGCAGAATTGCTGCCGAGGATTGTGTAAACCTTTGCGGCGGCACCGTTTCGCAACATGATACACAAGCAAAAGCGTGAACCAAGGTGTTTAAGTAGACCGGCCAGAGTTTTCTGCGCGACGGCTTGACCTGCCTAGCGAGAGCTCTAGGCGCTGCAAGATGCATGAAGGTCCGCTTTCTGGAAAAACACCGCTCCACATTTGAGCAGGATCAATGACTGCATTGGGCCGCAACCGCAGGTTCTATGGGTGAACTCAAGCCAATGCTGCTCCTATGTATGGCAGCCTTGGGACCAGGCAGATCACTAACATACGTAGCGACAACTGATACCGTTCCTTAGTGCAACGACGGCTGACAACAATCCTCGCTGCTGATTTGGTCGGGTTTTCGCATCTAGTGGCGGCGGATGAGGAAAGCGTGATCAAGCTGTTCAGTATGATCCGGATGGAAGTGGTTGATCCTGCTATTGCAGCTGGTAGCGGGCGCATCCTAAAAACCATGGGTGACGGATTGCTCGTTGAGTTCCCGTCGCCGGTAGAAGCTGTGCGTGCGGCAAGAAGTGCTGGTACATCAAAAACGGGAAGCAGATGACAATAGACTTCGCTTCCGTGTTGGCGTCAATCTGGGAGATGTAGTTGTTTGAGAGAGCGATCTTCTCGCGGATGCCGTGAACGTCGCAGCACGTCTTGAAAGTCTCGCACCCATCGGTGGAATTTGCATATAGCAGGCTGTCTATGATCTGGCCTTCGGGCGGGTATAGACGGACTGTTGGTGATAAAAAGCAAAACCAAGGAAACGGGTCGTGGAGAGTGCATAGCGACGACTGATGATTTCAATCAAGATCAAATGGCTTGGGCAACTGTGGTGATTAAAAACGAAGATCGCCACGACCTCTTGGCCGAGGGCGATAACTTGCTGCGGAACATCGTGAAGGAAATGCTACGGCCCAAAATGCCATTGTCGAATGGTACATGAGTTCGCAGTCATGAACGCCCGCCAGGCACTCAACCAGAGATCGCTTCACATAGCAATTCGTTCAGCGACGTTGGCGGTTTGTTGTAATGTTGCCAGTCATCCAGTGGCTGCATTGAACTCTAACTCACGAAATGAAGCCTGTCGAACTCACCGCGCCAGGCAGAGACCTCGGACAGAATAGGCTCATTGCTCAGGCCTCGCGTGATCAGGTCGGCCAAACGTTCGGCGTCACCACAAGTCATACCCCAGCGAACCAGTTCGGGTGTGCCGATCCGAAGTCCGTTCATGTCACCCTCGACCGGTTTGACAGGTAAGCCAATACCACATGAGAGGAACCCGCTTTTGCGTAACTGTTTGGATGCCGCCTGACCACCGCCGAAGGACTCCGCCAGAACCGCGAATTGGTGGGAATTGGTAAAGCCATCCATGCAAGTGAAGACGGGAACACCCTTCTCATGCAACGCTTCAGCCAGTGCTTTTGACATGGCGATCATCTCTTGCGCGTAGGTCGGGCCGAAGTCCCTCCAATCCAGCATAGTGACCGCGAGCGCGGCTGTCTTGGCCGCATCGAAATTGGCTGTCATGCCTGGGAAGGCGATGGCGTCCAGTGCCTTGGCGATGTCGGCATCGTTCGAAACGATCAGACCTCCAGCCGGACCGCCGAGGCTCTTGTAGGTGCTCATGGTCATGAAATGCGCACCCTCTTTCAAAGGGTTGGACCACGCGCGCCCTGCAATGATTCCGCACTGATGGGCGGCGTCAAACATGACCTTCGCACCGACTTCATCTGCAATGGAGCGAACCTCGGATACGGGATGTTCAAAAAGATTCAGACTACCGCCAATCGTAATCAGCTTGGGCCCTTCGGTCTTTGCCAGGCTGCGTAACTGATCCAAGTCTACGGTGTAGCCGTCAGCATTTACGGGGGCCTCGACGGTATGCAGGCCGAAAAGCCCCGCGCAACCAGCCAAATGGTGGGTCACATGCCCGCCAATCGATGCAGGCGGAGCAATTATTGTATCACCTTGATTGCAGGTCGCCATGAATCCGTAGAGATTGGCAATGGCACCCGAAGGCACCCGAACCTCAGCAAATTGAGCATCGAAAACGTCGGCACAAAGTTCTGCGGCGATAACTTCGATCTCTTCAATTGCCTCCAGCCCCATTTCATATTTGTCCCCGGGGTAACCCAGCGAGGGTCGGGACCCAATGCCAGATGACAAAAGCGCCTCGGCTTTGGGGTTCATCACATTTGTTGCCGGGTTGAGGTTAAAGCACTCCTTTTCGTGAATGCGGCTGTTTTCCTCTGCCAGATGCTCAATCCGGGCTAATAGATCACCCGACGATGTTGAAGCGGCCTTTGTCGCAATGTCCTGCACCAAGGTTTCGCACTTAGCGGGCACCCAATCTCTTTTTACAAGTGTCATCTGACAGTCTCCTGTTTTTGCCAGTGTGACGGCTGCCGCGTGACATCGCAAAGTAGAATTGCTATTTCTTGGCGTAGAAAAACTAAGGCTAACGAAATGAGCGTTGCTCCCAAGCGCCCAAAGGGGCCTCCCCTAAACGCCATGCGCGCCTTTGAAGCAGCTGCACGCCACGTCAGTTTTGCAGCGGCTGCTGAAGAGTTGAACGTCTCACCGGGCGCAATTTCTCAACACATCAAAGCGCTGGAAGGTTGGGCAGGGTCGCCACTCTTTCGTCGCAATGCTCAAGGGGTTGAACTTACACTTGAGGGGCACTCTCTTGTGGCGGATTTCACCAAGGCCTTTGACCAATTGGCTGATGCCGCCCGAGCGCTTCGCAATCTCAAGCCCAAGGCCGATTTTCATATCGCCTCTCTGCCCAGTATCGCCCAACTCTGGTTGCCCAAACGACTGCGCCGGATCAGGGCGCAGCTTCCGGATGTCAGTTTTTCCGTCACTGCGATGGAAACTCCGCCAAGCTTGGCGCGTGAGCTGTTCGATCTGTCGATTTTCTTTGGCCCGCCGGACGGTTCGCCAAACCAAATTGTAGTCAGTCAGGATGTGATCGTTCCGGTTTGTGCGCCCAGTCTTCTGGATCGCATTCAAGGAGCGAACGGGTTGGAAGGCGTTCCGTTGCTACACGACCAAATTTGGAAAGACGATTGGACCACTTGGTCCTGTAAGTCTGGTTGCCATCTGCGCGATGATCAAAGCGGCCCCCAGTTTTCACTCTACAGCCTTGCCGTCGAAGAGGCCAAAGCCGGAGCGGGAGTATTAATCGGACATTTGTGTCTGATCGAAGAGGCTTTGGCGTCGGGAACGCTAAAGCTTGCGCATACACAATCTTGCCAAACAGATCGCTGTCTCGTGATCCAGGTGCCACGGCAATCGCGACGAAGGCCCGAAACAGACCAGGTCGTTGCTATGCTATCAGGTTGAGTGAGGATCCAACGCAGACGTTCGACCAGATTGCAGCATTGGTCAGAACAGGCTCGCTGCCGAATTTCTCTGCGGCTTGCCTCGACTGGTCGAACGAGTCCTGCGCTGCCGTCGATCACACTTCGGTCTCTTGCAAGTGCTGCGCGTCGCGAACCGCGTATTCCGGACGCTTGGAATCAAGTGACAATTGCAAGGTGAGCGGACAAAGTGCCAATTCGCCGTGCTTGCGCCAAAAGTCTGTTTTCGGCCCGCCGGCCAAAACTGGCACTTTCTGACGCGGCGACAGCGACCGTCCCATATTTCGTGTGTGAGCTTTTCATTTCGGTGCTCCAGTGGGTGGGGGAAGAAGTTCGACCACACAAAATGCCGTGGGTTCGTACCCAGAGATCTAATTGCCAGTAACCGCCGCGCGGTAAGCACGGTTGACGATGTATCCCTGCAAAAACTCGTCCTCACTGATGAACGCGTCATCGTTGATGTCAATGTTTCGGAAGTCGGCGATCATCGACTTGTGGTGTCCGCACGGGACGGTGTTGAGATCAAGAGGCTAGCAGCGCAAGCAAACAATGCTTTTTCAAAGGTACAGCTCCTAAGGTCTAAAGATTAAGAGAAGTTTGGAGTTCGTTTCAGTCGGTCCAAGCGATGCCGGTATGCGACCCGTCACAGAAAGGTTTGTTCTTTGAGGCACCGCACCGACACAGGACATATTTGTCCTTGGAAGCCCCCTCAGCTTGAACATCTAAGACCAGTGGGATCTGTGTTACACGATAGGGCCCGTCTTTTTCGATTGTGATCCCGGGCGCCTCATGCGTGATGTACTGTGGTGATCCGCCCGGTTCACTCCAGGACAACGCTCCGGAGGGGCACGCCCCAACAACACCCCTGATGTCATCGGGGGTCGCATTGTCAGGCACGATCCAGGGGTCTCGCTGGGTGTCGAAAACGGCTTTCAATCTCGCTCCACATACTCCTGCGTGTGAGCAGAGCAAGCGGTTGTAGTGGATATCAAGCTGCTCACCCTTGAAGACTTTTACGCCATCGGGTGTGCGGTCCGGTGAGGGTTCCGACGAAAAGCCGATTTCAACATGTGACCCGTCACAATATGGTTTCTGCTTTGACTGCCCGCAGCGACACAAGGCAACAACAGAGCCCACGTCAAGCTCCTGACCGTCACAGTTGGTGAGCCGTGGAACGGATTTGGCCACCAATGGCCCTGCGGGACGCTCTTCTATTACGGGGTGATGCTGGTTCGTGGGCGACGCGCGCGAACCTCCAATCCGTCCTGTCATGGTAAGGCCATCGCGAATATTGAGACCCATCATGGTCAGGTTTGCGGCTCCAGCGATCAACTCGACTGTCTGAACAGTGTAGAAGATGGTATCGAATTCGCCCGCGGCAGCTTTGCCCGCCAGAAACCATGCTGATGGCAACAGGACCAGAAGCCCATTCATCGCAATAATGGGCATGCGTTTCTTCTTTGCGACAGCCTTGGCATCCGTTCGGTTCTTGCCCATCACAGTGCCCGACCCGCCCGCAATTACCATTGCCGGGATCAGGATAAACATGCCTTTGAGGATCAAACCCTTAACGGTTGCAACCGTCGCATGGCTCGCAAATAACTCACTGATGGCCGTGGACGTCCAGAAGAGGAGGATCATCAGAAAGCCAATTCCGCCTGCTATTGCGTGAATGCGTGTTTTCATCTTTGCATCCTCTGATCAGTTTTTTGATTAGGTGTCCGTCAGGCCGTGCAGCAGTTGGGCACGGCAATCTTTTCAAAGAGATGCGGTGCCGTTACTGCGCTGGATGGGTAATGACTCAGCGCATTTTGAAACTCTGGGTTCGAAAATGCCGCGCGGAAGTCATCTACAGAGTCCCAAACAGCGTAATTTAAAAACATGCTGCTTGCGCCGATGGCCTTGTGCAGCTGTGTGCTGATGTAACCCGGCTGCTTTTTCATCCAGAGCGCATCCTCTTTCCAGGCTTCAACCAAAGCATCCTGATCTGCAGCATCCACTGTGAACAGGTTGACCAATACAACAGGTCCGGCTTCGACGCTCAATTGCTGTTCAATTGGAAACTCAGGATCCAGAGATTTGAAGTTGACCATTTGTCTTGCTCCGTGAGTGAATGCTTTATTTGGTAACATGTTGTCGTTTCTATTTCATTAATCATGTTGACTATATGTTGTCAACAGGTCAGATTGCTCGCATGACAAACGAACGATGGACGGAGGCCGGAGAGGCGGTGACGGCGCTAATCCTGGACGTGTTTCGACTGAATGGCAGATTGCAGCTCGCTGGCGATCGTCTGGTGGCTGATCTTGGACTAACCAGCGCGCGCTGGCAGATCCTTGGAGCAATTGCATATGCGGAGCGCCCCGAATCTGTCGCATGGCATGCTCGGACGATGGGGGTTCATCGACAGGGTGTTCAGCGCATCGTCAATGAGATGGAAAAAGAGGGAATCGTAGAGTTTCGACCAAACCCGCATCACAAGCGCGCGCAACTCGTTACGCTAACGTCAGAAGGTCAAAAACTGTTCGATGCTGCTATCGCGCTGCAAGTCCCATGGGTGAATGAACTGTCCAAAGGTCTTTCGACCGAAGACATCGCGACCACACAAGAGGTCATCGGCGTCTTGAGGGCGCGTGTACAGGAGGCGTTGTCTTCTCAAGATTAGCGCTCCAAACAAAGCGGATACTTGTTCAGTTCGCAGCATTTGTTGTTGTGGGCTCGCCGCAGTCGTTCACTACACGCGCGATCAATTACGGGTATCAGGTGGATTGAAGTGAGGGTGCGTTTGATCCGCAGATGAGTGGACCACTCAACCAGAGATCGCTTCTCATAACAATTCGTTCAGCGATGTTTAGGCATTTTCCGCAATTGTCTTGTTTCCGAGAAACCAAAACCGGACCCTTCTGCAGAGCGCGGTGAAGGTTTCAAAGGGGCCCAATTCGACTGATGCTACGCTTTGAGCGAGCGGCTGGTCTATTGGTTCACCGTAGAATAGAACGGGCTTGACATGCTACGGGATATCGGTATATCTCGATATATGGACATTGATAAAGCCATTTCAGCGCTTAGCAACCCGGTTCGCCGCAACATACTCGCTTGGCTCAAGGACCGCTCCAATTTTCCACCACCCTTGCCGGAGCATGTAGACCTAGAGGGCGTGTGCGTCGGATACATCCAAGAGAAGGCGCGTCTCTCACAATCCACCATTTCCACCTATATGAACCACCTGAAGGACGCAGGGTTCGTAGTGTCGGAACGACATGGACAGTGGACATTTTATCGCCGCGACGAAGAAGCCATCCAACAATTCCTGACTACGTTCGGGAAGGAAATCTAGCCGCGACGATTGCCTAAGCCGGCATCAACAGCATGTCGAAGGTGTGTTCAGAAATATCTAGATATCGAGATATCCAAAATATTATGCAGGGAAGGTGATCCATCAAACTTCAGTGTTCGAAAAACAAGGAGAGTTGCCGTGACTAACATCAACAAAGAGCTCACGTTGCCGAATGGCACAACGGTCAGAAACAGGATCGTGAAGTCTGCCATGTCGGAGGCCCTTGGAGACGAAAACAACAACCCGTCCCAGGCGCACATTGATCTGTTTGCACAATGGGGTAAAGGTGGAGCTGGTATTCTTATTACGGGTAATACTCCTGTAGATCGGTTGCATCTTGAGCATGCCGGTAACTTTGTTCTCGATCCGGATTCAGACATGACCAAAGTTTCGGCTCTCGTTGAGGCCGGAAAGGCTGGCGGCGCGAAGATGCTGGCCCAACTTTCACACGCGGGGCGGCAAACGCCAGAACGCGTAAATCCTAGCCCGACTTCAATATCGGACGTCAGGCTTGATCTGCCCGGCTATGGCAAGCCTAATCCGCTTACAGAAGGGCAGATTCCCGGATTAATTCAGAAGTACATCAATTCAGCAAAAATTGCGCAGAACGTTGGATTTGACGGGGTAGAAATTCATTCTGCGCATGGCTATCTGCTTAGCTCTTCTTTGTCACCCCGGATCAATACACGCACCGACCGTTGGGGTGGGGAGCCACTCGAAAACCGTGCGCGGCTGGTGTTGGAAGTGGTGCGAGCTGTTCGGGCGGCTGTGAGCCCGAGCTTCATCGTTGCGGTGAAACTGAACACATCCGATTTTCAGAAAGGCGGTTTCGATCACGAGGAATCGGTTAGGGTCGCGGCGATGCTGGAGAAAGAAGGCGTTGATTTCATCGAAATCTCTGGCGGTAACTTCGAAGCACCCAAAGCGTATACACATGCGAAAAAGAGCGGTTCTACGGAAATTCGCGAGGCATATTTCCTAGAATTTGCGGCTGCGATCAAAGATGCGCTGAACATCCCGCTGATGGTCACCGGCGGATTTAGATCGGCGAGTGTCATGAATGATGCGATAGGGACCGGAAAGACTGACCTTATTGGCATCGGTCGGCCTTTCATCACCGAGCCGGGGTTTGCCGCCAGATTGCTTTCTGGAGAAATCGAACGGGCACCAGCTATCGAAGAAAGCTTCCCGCCCGCTGAAGACCTTCCCCGTGGCGCGGTGCTCGGCTGGTTCTGCACGCAGATCGCGCGCCTGGGCAAGGAAGGTCAAGCCGATTTGGAGCAATCCGTCGTAGAGGGGCACCAGCAATATCAGATTGAAATTGAGAACATTACTCGACGATGGGCTGCCGCGAAATGCCAGTAAATTTTAAGCACGGTTCCGACGTCGCGATTAACGGCAAGGCAACGCTATTCGACAATAGTGGAGCGGCCTGCAGGCGCAGCCGAGGACACGGTTTTGTCTAATAAGGCTGCCTGAGGGGGAAGGCAGCGCGTTAATTGCAGTGGGTTGTAGTGTGTTTTCGGCTAGCCGCCACTTTCGACCTGAAGCGGACACTCGTCGAAGCAACAAGCCTTGATCGGCAGCTAAAACCACGCGTGACAACAAAAAATCGCGAATAGAAAGGCTGTTGTGGCCGGATGCTCGGCGTTTCAGAGCGCTTTCAGATTTCGTCCATGACCAAATTGAACACTGCTACGAATGTTGTGAAATTGAAGCTCAAGCCCTTGTCTCGTTTCTCGTGCAGATAGCACCACTCAACAAATGCATTAGCGTGATGCTCAAGGACATTCTGGATGTTGAATTCCATCCACCCGCTCCAAGGATGAATTGGAGCAGATTTGTCGTTGATAGCGGCATTCAGCCTATCCTTACTTGAGACGGGTACCAACGTTAACAAACAGAAAGACTGTCGAAGCAGGTGAACCTCCCCTCACAGTCTCCGCGATTCCAAATTTCAAATATTCATTTTTTGCTTTCATGATTTCACGTTTCTCCAGCGCTGGCGTAAAACTACACCGTGTGCTGGTGCGGCTCTGGCGGCTGCTTTTCACGACAGTTCAGGCGTGTGTGCGAAGGAGGGTGATCAATCGATCTGCCGCGTTCGAGAGCGTGTCCTCGTCAAAAGCTGCATATCCAAGCAACAAGCCTTGCAGTTTTTCGGGCAAAACGCAGTGGGCGGACAAGGCGCTGACGCGCAGACCGCTTTGCTCGGCCCGTTTGCCGATCTCAAGATCCGACATCCGGTCAACCAGCAATGCCTTTGGCGGCAGGCACAAGTGCATTCCCGAGGAGTCAGGTTGAAGGTTTAGAAGGCCCGCTACCGGGGACAGCGCTTCAAGCAGGCGGCTCTGACGCCGCGCATAGACCCGGCGCATCCGTCGCAGGTGCATCGCAAACTCTCCGCTGTTCATGAACGCCGCCAAGGCGGGTTGCGGGATCAACGAGGCGCGCGGACCGACGCGACCAAGGTAGGCCAGGGTGTTGTGTAAAAAACTCTTAGGAACAACCAGGTACCCGATCCTCAGCGCGGGGCTGACCAGTTTCGAAAAGCTGCCGAGGTAAATCGTGTTCGTCAGGCCGTCCAGACCCGAGAGGGAGGGCAAAGGTTGCCCGCGATATCGGAACTCGCTGTCATAGTCATCTTCTATCACCGCCGCACCGGTTTGCCGCGCCCAATCCAGCAGGGCAACCCGGCGGGACAGGGGTAGGCTCACACCCGTAGGATAGTGCCGCGAGGGGGTAACGATCGTGGCATGTATGCCCTGCGGAATTCTGGCCACGTCCAGCCCGTCCCGATCGATACGGACGGGACGGGCGCTGTTGCCCGTGTCGGCAAGGATCGTATGCAGTTTGGGCCAGCAGGGATCCTCGATCGCGACCTGTTTGCCTGCACCAAGCAGACCATGGAAAATCACCTCGAAAGCCTCGCGTGCGCCCGAGGTGATCACCACCTGACCGGGATCACAGTTCAGATGGCGCCACGCGGAAAGGTGGTCCGAAATTGCTTCGCGCAGTGGATACCAGCCCAGAGGGTCCGGGCGCGTCAAAAGCTCGGGTGCCGGGCTGCGCCATGCGCGTTCAAGATGGCGGGCCCACTGCCGGTGCGGCAATAGGGTTTGATCGGGTAGCCCGGTTTGGAAGGGGCGCCATTTCGCGGTTACGGGACCCGCCGGGCGGGAAATTGGCTGTGGCTGCGACAGGTGGGTGATTTCGCTGGCAACAAAGGTTCCACTGCCTTGCCGGGCGACCAGATATCCTTCGCTGATCATCTGGTCATAGACCGCCTGAACCGTGGTGCGCGAGATCGAAAGCTCGGACGCCAGAGTCCGGCTGGCAGGAAGCCGCGCGCCGACCAGGTCCGGAGACTTGGAGACAACGCGCCGTAATGCATCCAGCAACTGGGCCTGCAATGACGTCTTCAGCGATGAATCCAGCGAAATCGCGAACAGGTCGCGGTGCAAATTGGCCTTAGAAAAAGATTTAAAATTGGACATTTGCCAACACCCAATATCCGGGCATTACGGTCATAGCAAGAACAAACCCGAGCGACGGATATGAACGAGACACTGGATATAACCGACAGAACGCGCTTGCGCAGATCGCACGAGCGGGGGCATTTCGACCGCGCCACGATCAACCAAATTCTGGACGCGCAGCCTATGTGCAGCGTGGGATACGTGATAGATGGCAAACCTTTTGTCACGCCGACGCTGCAGTGGCGCGAAGGCAACCATGTCTATTGGCACGGCTCTTCGGCCAGTCGCGCGTTGCGCAATGCGCGCGACGCGCAGGTGTGTCTATCGGTGGCGATCCTTGATGGCTTTGTGCTGGCCCGGTCCGGGATGCACCATTCGGTCAATACGCGCTCGGTTACGCTGTTCGGGACGGCACTCAAAGTCGAAGACCCTGAGGAAAAACTGGCCAAGCTTGGCCGGTTTGTGAATGGCCTGTTTCCCGGGCGTTATGAAGGCCTGCGGCCGGATCACGCGCAGGATCTGAAGGCGACCATGGTGCTGGGCATGAAGGTTTCCGAAGGTAGTGCCAAGATACGCACCGGCGGACCCAAGGACGAGGAAGAGGATTACGGCCTGCCGATCTGGGCCGGAGTCATTCCTGTCAGCACCACGGTTGGCGAGCCGATCCCCGACCCCCGCAATATCGACGGTGTGTCGGTGCCCGCGCATGTGCAGTCTTTTCGGTTGTAGGGCAGCGACATGACAGATCTTTCGGTAAACCTGAACGTTGCTGCCTTGCTGAGAAACCGGCGGGAACACCCGTGGCCGGATATATTGGATCTGGCCCGGATCGCCCTTGCCGCAGGTGCCGCGGGTGTGACGGTTCACCCCAGGCCAGACGAGCGCCACACCCGACCCGGCGATGTGCGGGCGCTGCGCGCATTGCTTGATGCAGAGTTTCCGGATCGGGAGCTGAATGTCGAAGGCTATCCCGACGCGCGGTTTCTAACACTTGTTCACGAGGTTCGTGCGGAACAGGTGACACTTGTGCCTGATGATCCTGCGCAGGCGACAAGCGACCATGGCTGGGATTTCGAGACACAGGGCGCGATGCTTGCAGACTTGGTTGCAGGGCTTAAGAAACACGGCCATCGCGTGTCGCTGTTCAGCGACCCGGAGGCGGCGCATATGGTCCGCGCGGCTCGAACAGGCGCGGACCGGGTCGAGCTTTACACTGGCCCATTCGGCGGCGCGTACAGTGATCCCGCTGCGGAAGCCCGGGAACTTGACTGTCTGGCAGAGGCTGCGACCGCGGCCGAGGCGCAGGGTTTGAAAGTCAACGCAGGGCACGATCTGACGGTCAGCGGCGCGCGCAAGCTGATCACCCGCGTCCCGTCGATCTCTGAGGTTTCCATCGGCCATGCACTGTTCTGCGATGCGATGACATTCGGGATGGCTGAAACTGTTCGTCGTTATTTGGGCGCCTGTGCGCCTTCCAAGGGATGAAGGATGCAGGGGGGTGGAACTGCCGAATAAGGCGAAATTGAAGGCAGACTAGCGTTTCCCGCCTCGGATAGCCGCACGCGACACGCCCGGTGCGTCTGGCTTGTCGCCTGTTCGAAGAACTCAGGCAGATGGTGTTTTTTCGCGCTCGTGATGGCTGAAAATCAGTTGGCTGGACTGGAAGTCTGATCTGAAATCTGCTGCTCGGCCGGACAGCGCGCCATAGAATTTAAGCAAGCCGGGTTCGATATGACGCGCCTGAGCTGTGCAATCCTCACATATCGCTTCGACCTGATCCGGTGGTTGACGATCTCGAATAGCCCGAATCAGTGTCTGGTGGGTTGCCGCCAGCTTTTGAAACGCGGGCGTGTTCAGCATGGATTTGTCACCGACCAGAACAAATACGGGCTCCAGATCGGTTCGTCCCTTGAGATCGACATATCCGGCCTCAAGCATAGCCATGTCGTGCCTGGTTTTCTCGTAAACCGAACAGGAAACCAGAATGTCATAGTCGACATGGCGGCAGCTTTGTTCGATCCGCGCGGCGACGTTCACCACATCCCCAATAACGGTATAGTTAAACCGACGTTTTGACCCGATATTGCCGACGCAGGCTCGACCGGTGGCGCAGCCTGTGGCTAGGGCAATCGGCGGCCGCCCCTTCATGGCTTCCGAGGCATTGAATTCGATCAGCGCCTGCCGCATCAGAAGCGCCGCCTGAGCCGCGCGGCAAGGGTGGTCTTCGACCGGCAGCGGCGCGTTCCAAAAGGCCATCACCGCATCGCCTATGAACTTGTCGATGGTGCCTCGTTCCAGCAGGATCTGATCCCCGATCTGTGAAAACAACTGGTTTAGCAGGGCGACAAGATCCGTGGCCGATATCGACTCGGACAGCGGGGTGAAGCCCCGGATATCGGAAAACATCACGGTGATATCCTGTGTTTCACCCCCCAGTTGCAGCTGATGGCCCGTCCCCTCCATCTCATCCAGAATTTCGGGTGCAACATAGTGAGAAAAGATCTGCCGGATCACCCGCTTTTCACGCTCTGTCGATATGAACAGATAGCCCGCGAGAAGGCCAAAATTGGCCATGCCGCCCATCAACGGAAAAGTGACATCGAACAGGATCATTTGGTTCTGGAACGCCAGCCAACTGATGCCGAGAACAACTGCCGCAGAGGCGCCACCCGCCACGAACGAGGCCACCGCGCCGAACCGGGCCATGACGGCTGTGACCACGATGCCAAGAGTGACGAATGACAGCAATTCAAGGGCTGCTGTCACATCCGAACGGCTCAACATTTCCCCAGTCAGGATCTGTTCGAGGATTTGTGCGTGGATCGACACACCCGGCACGGACTCACCCAGCGCCGTCTGGTGCATGTCGAACAGCCCGGCGGCTGAGGTGCCGACCAGAATGATCCGACCCTCGATCTCGGCGCGCAGAGCGGGATCGTCCGGACTCTGCATGATATCGTCTGCCGACAGGTACAAATCCTGGTTATCGCGCCGGTACCGAACCCAGACTTCGCCGTTTTCCGTGGTGGGCAGTCGGAACTCTCCGATCTCGACCGCCAGCATGATACCAGCTTCGTCCGGGGTACCCTCGGCAATGATGATGGGTTCGTCCAGTGCGACCCTGAGCGCTTCGATACCCAGCCCCGGCAGCGTCCCGTCCGGGCCGCCCCATAGTATGGGAACGCGGCGTATGATGCCCATGCCGCCCAGAGGCGAAACGTTGACCCCGCCGATGCCTGCTGCGCTGCGATCCAGCGGCGGGGCAGGGGGTGTCCAATGAGGAACTGTGACTAGCCCCGCGGTTGGCGTTTCCCCGATTTCTATGATGCCAGCGTGAGGCGTGACGGCCCTTCCGTCACCTGCTTGCCGGGCAGCCGCGCCCAGAACGACCGGCCAGTTGCCGATCTCCAGTGCGAACAGCACGTCGTTGTCCAGTTTCGAGGCATGACGGTCCACCGAAACCACGCCGGCAAGAGCAGGATCGTTCAGCAGGCGCGTTGGTGAGAATCTGTCGGGCTCGATGAAAAGCATGTCAAAGGCGATGGAGGCAGCGCCGTATTCGCCCAGGTTTTTGACCATCTGCGCAAGCAGGGTTCTGGGCCAGGGCCATTGCCCCCAGTTGGCCAGCGACTGTTCGTCAATATCCACCACCCGCACGGGAAGGTCGGGATTGTATTCTCGCGGCGAAATGCGCTGCAGGAGGTCAAAATAAATCAGCCGCGTCATCCGCACCGGGTAAGGATCGAGGACCCTCAGGAAACAACCAAACAGAATCAATCCAAGCCCCACAAGCTGAAAGGCTCGCCGTCGCCCCTTTCTTTCTCTGGGCTTTCCGGTCACGTTAGCCTCCGAATGCCGTGGTCATCCCTGGCCGTGCGGGTGCCGCCACGACATCGCCTGAAATGGTGTGATCTTGCGGGGCCATTATGTCTTCAGCCGCCGCTGTTGCCGCCGTTTCCACCAGCGCCGCCGCTGCCGGGAGCGCCCCCGAACCCTCCGGTATCACCGCCGCCGATTGTGCCGCCGCTTCCCGGACCACCGCTGCCCGAGCCGCCACCGATCGAACCACCGCGCCCATCCCCGCTGCCGCTGCTGGCACCGATATTGCCGCCATTGCCGTTGCCGCCGCCGGTATTGCTGCCGATGTTGCCACCATTCCCCTGACCGACGCTTTGCCCCGAAGGAGTTTCACTGCGCGACTCTGCAGCCGCGGCGCTTTCAACACCGCCTTGTTGGCCGCGATCGGAACTGGTTTCCCGCGCCTCGGACCGTTGCGGTGGCGGCGGCAGGGTGTCTGTTCCGCAACCCCTGAAGTCTACTTGCAAAGGGGCCAGCAGCTGTTCCTGCGACTGAACGAAGGGGAACCCGTTTTTTAGGGCCTTGTCATAGCTTTCCTGGTCGACAGGGCGACCAATTCTGCCGGCTTGCGTCGTTGCCAGAAGGCTGCACTGGCGCCCGGCTTCACGGCAATTGCCGCTCTGGCCGCACATTTCTACCCGACCCTGCAAAACTAGCATGGCACTTTGAGTGCCGGGAACGACCCAAAGGTCGAAGGTTGTGCCCCGCACCGCCATGGTCGCGGTCGGAGTGTTGATGGAATAGGCGCGCTTTTTGCTCTTGCCGGAGATAAACCGAAAACTGCCACCCAATGCCTGAACCGCGAAATTCTTGGCCTTTCGGTTGCCGCGCAGCATTGTCACATCCAGCATCATGCGTGCGTTTGGGCCGATGGCAATCTTGGTTTCGTCAACGAAAACAAGCTGAACCACACCGCTGCGGTCGGTCGAAATGGAATCGCCAGAAGCAACTCCCATTCCAGCCTGCAACGGTTGGGTTTTCCCAGCGCGCGTGATGTGTGCGCCTTGTTTGACGCCTATGACTTTCCCGATTTCAGCTAAAACCTGCGATGGCAGTAGCAAAACACAACAATAAACGAGTAACAATCTCAACCAAGCCAAAACCAACTTCCTTCCCCCACAGGTGGTCTCGGGCGCATAGCGCCCGCCGCTCGGTCCAGCCTCAAGAAATTCAATTGTATGAATTTGAACTTTTTAAATTCAGACAAATATGCCTTAAAACCTGCGCATCTTGCAAGTTTTCTGTGTGAGATGCGTCGATATCCGAATGGAATAACATTGAGCTGATCATGTTTGAGGATAGGCTTGTTGTTCAGCTTGCATTGGCCTGGCTTTTCTTTGGCGGGCCGTTGGGCATATAGGTGCCAATGACCATTGCGCTCTGATCTGCAGTGTCCCGGTCTCTGATCCGACGAAAAACCCAGATCCGCCAAAGAACCCGGGGCCAAGGTGTTGGTTGGGCTACCGACCGTCCAGAATCCAGCGCGCAGCCTTTTCCGCAATCATCAGGGTAGGGGCATTGGTGTTGCCGCTGGTGATTTCGGGCATGATGCTGGCGTCAACCACGCGCAGCCCCTTGATGCCTTTGACCTTCAGATAGGGATCGACCACAGCGGTCGGATCGTCCTCGTGCCCCATCTTTGCCGTGCCTACGGGATGGAAGATGGTGTTGGCGATGTCGCCGGCCAGCTTTGCCAGTTCTTCGTCAGTCTGGAACTGAACGCCCGGTTTACATTCCTGCGGATTGTATTTCTGCATCGCCGGTTTGGACATGATCTCGCGCACTTGGCGCAGGCTGTCGGCGGCGACCTTACGGTCATCCTCGGTGGCCAGATAGTTCGGCGCGATCATTGGCGCGTCGGTGTATTTGTTCGACCGGAGGCGGACGTGGCCGCGGCTGGTCGGGTTCAGGTTGCAGACGCTGACAGTGATGGCCGGGAAGTCGTGCAGATCTTCGCCAAAGGCTTCAAGGCTCAGTGGTTGGACGTGATATTCCAAGTTCGGATGCGCGCGGGACGGGTCGGACCGAGTGAAGGCCCCCAACTGACTGGGCGACATGCTCATCGGACCAGAGCGTTGCAGGGCATATTGCAGACCGATCCTGGCTTTGCCGACAAGGCTGTTGGCCAGCGTATTGAGGGTTTTGGTTCCGTCCACCTTAAACACTGCGCGGATCTGCAGGTGGTCCTGCAGGTTTTGTCCAACAGCGGGCGCGCCCAGCACCACGTCAATGCCGTGGGACTTCAGAAACTCGGCATTGCCGATGCCCGACAGTTGAAGGATCTGTGGCGAGTTGATGGCACCTGCCGACAGGATGACCTCGGCGGAGGCACACACAGTCACCGAATGCCCCGCGCGGCTCACGACCGCGCCGGAGCAGCGGGTTGCGCCATCGGGGGCAGTATCGAAGGTTAGGCGCTCGACCTGCGCTTCGGTCCAGATGGCTAGGTTCTGGCGCTCTTTCGCGGGGCGGAGGAAGCCTTTCGAGGTGCTCCATCGCCAACCCGATTTCTGGTTCACATCGAAATACCCAACCCCGGCATTGTCGCCCGAATTAAAGTCATCGGTCGGTTCAATCCCCGCCTCGACTGCGGCGCTGGCAAAGGAATCAAGCACATCCCAGTGCAGACGCTGCTTTTCTACGCGCCATTCGCCGCCATGCCCATGTAGGTCCGAAAACCGGCTGTTGTTGCCGGTTTTCGGATCGGCGCCATTGTCCAGCTTGTAGTGGTTTTCATGTGCCTTGAAGTCCGGGACCGAGTTTTCCCAGCTCCAGTCTTCCTCACCACTTAACTTGGCCCAGTTGTCATAGTCCCGCGCCTGGCCGCGCATGTAGATCATGCCGTTGATCGAGGAACAACCGCCCAATGTCTTGCCGCGCGGATAGAGTAGCGCGCGGCCGTTCAGGCCTTTGTCTGGCTCGGTCCGATACAGCCAATCGGTACGAGGATTGCCGATGCAGTACAGATAACCGACCGGGATGTGAATCCAGGGGTAGGTGTCCTTTTTACCGGCTTCCAGCAACAGCACCCTTTTCGACGGGTCCTTGCTGAGGCGATTGGCAAGCAGGCAACCGGCGGTGCCAGCACCTACGACGATGTAATCAAACGTTTCGGCAGACATGGTCGGGCTCCGGGTCGGTGGGTTGTGGGCAGGGCGAAATCAGACGTCTCCAGAACGTTATTCGGACAGAGCTGCAGGATGGGTCCCGGTGTGGTGCCAAACCGCACCTCCGGCAATGCCACTTTGAGTAGGCGCGGTATAAGGCGGGGCCGGATTTTTTTTCACGGTAAGTGGTCATGTTCGGGGCGACGTTAGCAAAAGGGGTGCTCCCCATCCAGAAGCCTTTCGCGGTTTCTTGATGGGTTCGCATCTTGCTGCGAAGTGTCGGCCCCAAAGGATGGTCATCAGGGCGCGGCGCAGGCTGCCCAAGGGGTGAAAAGGGCCGGTCCGTCAGGACTCAGCGGCTTTTATCTTTTCCCTGAGTTGGAACTTCTGGATTTTCCCGGTCGAAGTCTTGGGCAGGTCAGCAAACACTACTGACTTGGGTGCCTTGAACCCGGCCAAATGTTCCCGGCAAAACGCTATGATATCGCTGGCTTCCGCTTTGTGGCCCGGTCGCAATTCAACAAAGGCACAGGGCACCTCGCCCCATTTGGGGTCGGGTTTGGCCACAACTGCGGCCGCCTGGATGGCAGGGTGGCGGTACAAAACGGCCTCTACCTCAACCGAAGAGATATTTTCACCGCCCGAGATGATGACGTCCTTCAATCGGTCCCGGATCTGCATGTAGCCGTCTGGGTTGACCACGGCGGCGTCTCCGGACCAGAAATGCCCGTTATCGAATGCCTCGGTCGTGGCAGCAGCGTCCTTGTAATAGCCCTTCATGACCGTATTGCCGCGAATGGTGATCTCACCCTGCGTTTCGCCATCCCGGGGGACAGATTCCCAGCGGTCGCGGTCGATGACCTCAACGGATTCGACCATTGGGAAGGCGATGCCTTGTTGCGCTTGCAGACGCGCCTGCTCGGCCGGGCTTTCGTCAGCCCACTCCTCCTGCCACAGGCATTGAGAAATGTGGCCATAGGTTTCGGTCAGGCCGTAGACCTGCATGACGTCCAGGCCCATCGCCGTAGTTTTCTCCAAAACCGAAGGTGGGGGCGGCGCACCTGCGGTCATCACTTTGATGGCCGGGTAAAAAGGGTAGGTTCCGCTGTTGTCCAGTTCGGCCAGCATCTGCAGCACGATTGGGGCCGCGCCCAAATGGGTCACGCCATGTTCGTGGATCGACGCCATGATCTTGTCTGCGGCAGGCACGCGGGTAAACACCACGGTTCCCCCTTGCAGCGCCATCACCCACGGGTGTCCCCAGCCGTTGCAATGAAACATCGGCACAATGGACAGGTAAACCGGATAGCTGGGCATCTGCCACGCCGCCACGGTTCCAAGCGCCATCAGGTAAGCGCCGCGGTGGTGATACACCACGCCTTTCGGGCGCCCGGAGGTGCCCGAGGTATAGTTCAGCGCAATCGCGTCCCATTCATCCTCGGGTAGAGCCGGGCCAGCGTGTTCGCCGTTTTGCAGAAGTTCGCAATAGTCTAGCCCGCCAAGGCTGTCTCCGCCTGCGGCATTCGGGTCGGCGATTTCCACGACCGGGATTTCACGATCGAGCAGGGCAAGAGCAGTGGACAAAAGCGGTACGAGCTCACGGTCGACAATCACCAGCTTCGTATCGGCGTGACTGAGAATGTAGGCTATCGTCTCAGGCTCCAGCCGCGTGTTCAGCGTGTTCAAAACGGCACCGGACAAGGGCACGGCGAAATGAAGTTCGAACAGTTCGGGAATGTTGGGGCAGAGAACGGAAACCGTGTCACCTTTGGTGATGCCCATTTCAGCCAGCCCGCGCGCAACCGCGCGCGTGCGATGGACAATTTCATCCCAATCGCGCCGAGTGTCCCCGTAAACAACCGCCGTGCGTTTCCCGTGCAGCGCCGCCGCCCGGTTTAGAAAGGATAGCGGGGACAGTGGCACATGGTTGGCCGCTGTCTTTTCCATCGCTTCAAAGTGTTTTTGCATGGTCAACCCTCCCAAACAGACCAGCGTGACTTGACTTAGGTTTCTCCGAAACCTTTGGGGACCGGCAAATCTGGCAGTGTTTTTGCCCGTTTTATCAGACTGCGCCCAATAACGACCCGACTGATTTCCGTTGTGCCGTCAACGATGCGCAGCATCTGGCTGAGCCGGGACAGGCGGTCGAGGCCATAGGGTTTGAGCAACCCCATCCCTCCAAGCACTTGCGTGCATGTATTGGCCGCCTTGACGGCTGCATCCGGGACAAACCGCTTGGCATGGGCTGCCATTACCGGGCCTTCAGGCGTTCCAAGTGCGTTTGCCGCCGCCCGGTACAACAGACGCGAAGCCTCCAACTCGGTCGCAACATCGCCCAGCATCCATTGGATACCATCCAGATCCAGGTTCTTGCCGCCAAACATTTTGCGGTTCTTGGAATAGCTCAGCGCCGTGTCCAGCGCGGCCTGCATCAATCCGCAACAGCCCGAGGCGATGGACACACGGGCGATGTCGATCGCCATAAGTGACCCCTGCAGCCCTTGTCCGATTGGCAGGATGATATTGTCCTCCGAGACGACGACATCTTTCATGTACATCTCGGACAGGGGCAGGAAGTTGTAGCTGGGCGTTTCATAGCGCGGCCCAAAACTCAGGCCCGGTGTGTCGGCCGGGATGGCGATCATCGCCATATCCTGATGACCGGGCTGATCGGACGTCTTCACGACGGTGAAATAGATATCGGCCTCACCCGCCAGGCTGACCCAGGCCTTCGCGCCATTGATAGTCCAGGTGCCATCTGTGTTGATCACGGCGCGGCTGTACATGTTGGTCGCGTCAGAGCCCGATTGCGGTTCCGTCAACGCGAAGTTCGCAAGCTTCCGGCCGGATGTAAGATCACGCGCCCACTGCTCTTTGAATACCTTGGTGCCATAGCCGCATCCAGCGAAGGTGCAGATATTGTGCATCGACAACGCGAACGCATAGGCGCCGTCGGCCATTCCAAGCTCCTCGTAAACCTGGATGCCGTCGCCAAGGGAAAGCTCCTGACCACCATATTCTTTGGGGGCATAAAGACCCGTAAGACCTGCAGCCCCTGCCTTGTCCGACACTGCACGCGGCCAAACCCCCGACTGGTTCCAGGCGTCAACGTTAGGGGCAACCTCGGCGGCAGCATGTTCGCGCGCGACGTTCAAAATTTTTTCAATATCGGTGGACAAGCGGGGCCTCCCAGATTCCGGCATTAGAATGGTTTTTTCTGTTTAAACGAGTTTTTTCTTCTACAATACGTGGAAAATTCTGAGCAGGAGATTGAATTTTTCAATGGCTGACAGCCTTCCGACACTTAAGGGTCTGAGAGCCTTCGAAGAGGCCTACTGGCATGGCAGCTTCACGCTGGCAGCCAAGGCGCTGAACGTGCAACAACCAGCGATAAGCTATCAGATCAAGCAGCTTGAGCAGGATCTGGGTGCCGTTCTTTTCGAAAAAACGCATGGGCGTCTGGTCCCGACCCCGGACGCGAGTGAGCTCTATGACACTGTGTCACGGGCTTTCCGAAATATACGAACGACGGCGGCCCGGATTCGCGCGAAAGAGGGCGATGGGATTTTCACAATCGCGACCTACCCGGGAATCGGAGCGTACTGGTTGTCTTCGCGTCTGCCGGAACTGTCCGAGCGGTTGGAATTTCAGGTGAAGGTGATCACCCTGGTCAAGGACGCGGATTTGTTTTTGGAGCCGGCAGATTGCTGGATTCTCTTTGGTCAGGGGCACTGGCCGGGATTCGAGGCCCGAAAGCTGATTGACGAAGCTGTTTGTCCTGTTGCTTCCCCTAGCCTGATTGAACGCTACCGGCAGCCGGATGGCAGCATAGACATCTCCAACATTCCGCTGATCGAACAGGAGGATCCGGAAAGGCGCTGGCTGAGTTGGGAGGCATGGCTGGACCGTTCTCAGGACGATTGGCGCCTTTCGGACAACCGCGTCGTGGTCAATGATCACGGAATGGCGCTGCATCTTGCCCTGACCGGGGGCGGGGTCGCGCTTGGGTGGACGGGGATTATCCAGGACCTGATCGACGGGAAAAGCCTGGTTCCCATGTCGACGCATCACGCACGATCGGATTTTGGGTATTGGGTTCTTGGCCGCGAAGGCCTTTGGGACACGGCTCAGGGGCGGCTGGTCATTGACCTTTTGAAAAACTGACGGCGCAAGGCGGGGTATCGGGGCATGTACGACGTTCGATGCTTTGCACGGGTGCGTGCCGCATCAATGCGTATTGCGAATCTGAAACCTGTTCCGGTTGCGCCAGGCTGTAATCGGTTGACCGGATACGGCCCGAAATCGGTCAAAAGCAGTGCTATTTGGTGTGATTTCAAGAAGTTCCGGGATTTATAAGAAAACTGCCAATTCGTTCAGAATTGGCCTTGTATTTCCAGCGTTTGCAAGGATATACCCGTCGGCGGAGACGTGGCCGAGTGGTCGAAGGCGCTCCCCTGCTAAGGGAGTAGGCCCGGAAGGGTCTCGAGGGTTCGAATCCCTTCGTCTCCGCCATATGTCATTGAATTTAAATGATATTTTTCGACTCTAGTTGCGATACCCGCCAAAAAAACCCGCCTTCCCAAATGCGCTTGGTTGCCACCACATGCAACGGATGAATCAGTTATGCCCAACTGCAATCCATTGGCCGCTTCGTACATCGCATCTAAATTGCGTATTCCAATGTGACTGCCGCACCTTTCCTAATACCATTGCCGCCCAATCCCAAAAGGATAGTGTAGCCATCACTGCTCGAATGAAGCGAACCTTAGCGGCACGGTTCATCAAGGTCTGCTGGGCGCGGTTTGCGACTTGGTGCGCGAGCGAAGTAACGGAGGATGACGAAGGTCTGGTAAGGGCTCAGACCGGTCATCTGACGGTTTCAGTAGGTCATTGAGTCGGTTCAATCGGCATCAAGGTCAGCAACGTGGACAATGCGGACCTTTGCTTTAACCACAGCAGGTATCGCCCAGTTGTATGGGTGGGCACGGCACAGTGGCATACGAGCAGTAGACGCAGCAATCGCCTTCGAGCGGCTTCAATACGGCCTTACAGGACCTGCATTCATAAAACCATTGGCAGGCGTCTGTCGGCATTTCCTCAGATTCAGTGTGCCCGCATTTGGGGCACGTCAACGTGCTTTCAAGCACCACGGATTGTTCTGTCATCGTCTCACATCTGCATGATTAAGTAGTCGTTGATCCGGGCCTCATTGAACACGATAACCCATGCCATTCCGGTTATGGCAGTGCTTCCGAAAAGCCACCATTTCAGCCGCCCGATTGATCCGCGTCGGTGCGATGCCAACCAAGACAACGCGACGAGCGCAGTAGATGTTGCCAGCACGTAGAAACTTGCTGCCGCAATTTTCCCAAATATTGCGAGCCAACTGCCACCCAACCCCAGCAACATCATGGCCATGGGCAAAACGCAGCAGGTTGCCACACCAAGCGCTGAAACCGATCCTAAATAGCTGAGGCCAAGGTATTTCTGCATTCCGTTCCTCCATCAGTCTTCACCGCACGGTTTTGCAGCGATGACCCAAGTGACGTATAACTCCTTTAGCCACTACAGGATCAAGAAGGGTAATATCACATGATTGCGATTGGAGATGCCTCCCGGCAAAGCGGGGTCGGAATTGAAACCATCCGCTATTATGAACGCGAAGGAATTGTGCCTAAGCCCGCTCGGGCTTCCAACAATCGTCGCTTGTACTCAGAGCATGATGTTGGAAGGTTGCGCTTCTTAAAACGGTGCCGGGAATTAGGCTTCCCGCTTGCAGACGCAAAGACACTGCTCGATCTGTCGGAGGGCGACGGTGAAGACTGTCAATCCGTGAAGGAGATGGCCGAGCTTCATATCGCCGATGTGCGCGATAAGATTGAGGAGCTGAGACGTTTGGAGGCCGCGCTAGATGAACTGGCGGCAAATTGTGACAGCGGAAATGTTTCGTGCCCAATGCTTTCCCAATTGCGAACGAGACAAGGTAACTAAGGGCTCTCTGCGGCTCGCACCGACTGGCGGTCAAAGCCCTTACCAGACTTTCAATGGCATGCAGCGCTTCGCGCATGCAGCAATCCTAAGGCAACCCAAAGCGGATGAGGTGGATGGCTCCTGCTCCACCGGCATCGAACGTGCCAAAGTGCAGTTGTTATCGACTGCTAG
>NZ_JBXWMF010000019.1:0-93773 GCF_059609725.1 Ruegeria sp. YTSC199 | reverse complement strand
TGGCGTCAACTTTGTTCCGGATAGGTTCGCGCTTTCCGCGGCAAACTGAGACTAGTTCGAATTTGTCTGACGGCACCCTGGGATGCATCCCGGTAAAATCATAGAACGGACCATTTTCCTTACAGGTCACTCATAGATCTCTACTGACAAAGCATCCATCGCATATGAAGTTTTAATATCGGCCTGTCCATCCACATAGCTCAGGGACTGTGACCGTTTTTGCGCCCGTATTTCACCGCTGATCCAGACGGGTTTATACAATTCTTCGATTTTGAAGCCTTGTTCGTATCGCACATAGACCATCTGATTGGCCGGAGGAGGAGGTGTGTGAATGCAGGCTCCAACTGTCGGAACCAGAAGGAATTCGACCGCCTTCTGGTCGACAATATCCAAGGGAAGGAGATAGCCAGGAAGACGCACATTCTCCCCCAATAGGTCAGGGTTCGGTTCGCGCGCGGCAATCAACCGTTGGTTCATCACAATTTCGCGTTGTTCAAACAACCAGTCAGGGTCAAGGCCTTGAGATACAAGGTCTCCGCGGATTTGAACCGCTTCAGCGCGCCTCTCGTCATCCGCACTGTCCGCATGCAGAACCTCAATCCGGTAAAGCATGGCCAACGCATTGATCTGAGAATATTCTAGGGTGGCAAATGGATCGTGGTAGGGCCGCTCTTCAGGAAGGAGATCTTGCCAACTTATATTGCGCGGATCTTCTGCCAGAAGAGGCCCGGCAATCGCAATGGCGAATAAGATGTACAGAGAATGCGTAATGGTTTTCATTTCACCGGGTCCTCTTATTCAAAGCCGCACCGACAGTCCGTCTGATACCGTCATTCGGTACACTCTTAGCGCAGGTATAATACTGGCAAAAAGACCAGAGCAGAAAACGAGGGCTATGAGAAGAACCTCGCGAAAACTCGGCAGGCCAACACCGATGCGAAGCCCAAAATTTGCGGCAAGAACCGGATCTATCGCAAGCGTGAGAGCGCTGAGTGCGATTAATCCAAGCACGATGCCGGCCAACAACAGTAAAACGGCTTCAAGCAAGATCAGGGAAAAGACACCGACTGGTGTTGCGCCCACGGATCGAAGGATCGCGAATTCACGCCGACGATTGTCGAGCGAAGCAGATAACATGACCACCATGCCGATCATTCCAGCCACAGCTACAGCGCCTGCCATCAGACGCAGCGCAGTCTCGGCCGTGCTGGTAATCGACCAAAGCTGCAATAGCGCGACGTTAGGAAGAACAGCAGTTAGTGCCTCGTCGCGATGGTCTGCCAGTTGCCGTTGAACGGAAAGCACCGCCGTTTTCTCTTTAAGCCCGGCAAAAATCGCGTTGATGGTCCCCGGTTTATGATCATGGCCACCGTGGTCGTGCCCGCCAGAGTTCCTGACAGCTTCCGCCTCGTCTTCATGGCCGCTTCCGTGAGCATGACGGTCGTCATGATCCCGATGCCCTTCTTCATGCTCGTCAGGGTCGCTGTGCTCCGCATGGTGATCGTCTTGTCCATGGCTTTCGCCATGATTCACATGCCCGTCCGCATATACGCTGTCTGCGTGATCTTCATTATGGGAATTCGCGGTGTCATGGTCTCCGTGTTCTTCGGCGGCCTCAGGTGCATCGACCATAACGAACGGGTCCGCAACCTCTGATGCAGGTTCTTCGTGTAAGGCGTCGAAACCCTCGAGCGAGACAAAGACCATTCGGTCGACGGCCGTCCCGGTATGCCCCAGCACGCCGGTCACTGTGAAAGGTGCTTCGTCGTGGACATCAAAGGCAATTTCCCCTGAGCCATGGGCATTCACGATTTCAGTTCCTGGCGTGTACCCGAACGCCTGAGCAACTTTTGCTCCAATCACTGCTCCGTCTGGAGACCTAAATGGGACACCTTCAGCAAATACCAGTTGCTGGCCGCCACTATGACGAAAGTGGTCAAAATATTGCTCGGACGTTCCGATCACTGGATATCCACGGTGGTTGTCACCCATCATAATCGGCACTGCCCAGCTTACCTGAGGCAAATCTTCGATCATCTCGTAGCTGTCCCAGCTGATACCAGCGCCTGTTGTGCCGACACCAAAAACCGTTGCCATCAGGATCTGCACATCGTTTCCGCGTGCCGCAATGATCAGGTCGATACCTGATGCAGAGTTGGCAAAACCCGCTCGTGCCTCTGTTCGCAGTCGTTCAACGCCAACAATCAAAGCCACGCTCAAGGCAATGCTAAGAACAGTTAACGCAGCGATAAAGCGGCGATTGAGAAGGCTTTTATAACAAAGATTGAACATCACGTTTTGCCCGCGTTCAGCATCGGCAAGTCAACGCTCCGATCGAAGTGTTTTTCCAGGCTGCGATCATGGCTGACAAATAGCAAACTCGCCCCTGATGCTTTACATTCCTTCAGCAACAGCTGGACAAACGAGTCTTTAGCTTCCTCATCCAAAGCCGAGGTGGGTTCATCCGCCAAAACAACTTCGGGCGCCCCAATCAGTGCCCGCGCCGCCGCAACGCGTTGTTGCTGCCCAACACTCAGGGCGCTGGCAGGTCGATTGATCAGCTCAGCATTCTCAAGACCCAGCTCACTTAGCAATCGTGTTGCGGTAGCCTTGGGGTCTGGCCCCGACCGATTGCGCCGTTGTGCTGAAAACCGGCAGGGCAGCAACGTGTTTTCAAGCGCACTGAGCCAAGGCAAGAGATTAAAGACTTGGAAAACAATCCCCAAATGATCCACGCGAAAACGGTCACGATCACCTCCGGCCAAAGCCCCGACATCCGTTCCTGCAACGCGAACCGCGCTTTGCGGTACATCGATCACGCCGGCAATTGCCGAGAGCAACGTGGTCTTTCCGCTGCCACTGGGGCCTCTCATAAACACGCTTTCCCCGGCCTCAAGATCGAAGTCATCGACTGAGAGCACCGGGTCGGGTTGACCGGGCCACCGAAATACCAATGATTTGAGTTCGACAGTTTTCATTGATGACACAGATGCTTTGGTCAGGTTTTTCAAAGATAATTGAGCTTCTTGGTGACCCAGAAAAGGATCTCTGCCAAAACACCAATGGCTCCGGCCTCGTCTGTCTTGACCAGAGCTGTTCCTGACGTTCCAAATTGCAAGTAACTATTGTCTGCATCTGCAGGCAGTTCAACCAATACGATGTAGCTGGATATCCCGGTTAGTTCCCGCAATGAGGGAAGGCCTGATCTTAGATCAACAGTACCTTCGACAGTTCCGACCGGAAAATCGGAAATATGGCCGGTAATTTCTCCACCGGGTTCCGTTCTAAATGCAAGCCGGATTTCGTCACCGACCGAAACATTGGCACGACTGGATTGGGGAAGAGTAGCAATTACTGCATAGTCTCCGGGTTCGACAAAAGTAATTGCCCCTTGTAGCGGAGTGGCACGGTTACCTGGTCGTAGTGATACAGCCGTGACAACGCCGTTTCCCGGCGCTTTTACAACTGTTTGCTCTAAATCCCAAAGAGCTTGAGCAAGTGTCTGTTCGGCCTCCACAACACCTGCGTCACGCCCGTCGATCTTCGCGGCGATACGCCGCTCAAGGCTTGTCTTCCGGGCTTCGGCTGCGCGGATATTCGCGGTCAACTGGTCGATGGTTGAGACAGCCTCTTGCAGTTGGAACGTGGTTGATGCCCCGCGTTCTTCCAAACGGATGATGTCATCACGACGCTGAATTCCGAAAGTCAGCTGAGCAGTCAAGGATTCAATCTCGGCCTCGGCAGCTGATAAATCTGATACCAGTTGATCGGCAGATGACTTTGCAGTTTCCAAGACAGCTTCGAGTCTGGAAACCTCGGCTTTGAAAACCTCATTATCTATCCGGAATAGGATCTCGCCCTTTGCGACTTTCTGGTTTGGCTCCACAACGACTTCTGTAACCGTGCCCGCCACGTTCGGAGCAATATTCGTTGAAACACCCTGAATGGATACCGGGCCAGTCGGGGTTGTGTGGTTCAGCGCACCGATGACCACCAGAGCGATAACAGCGGCTACACCGTAAACCAGAGTTTTCCAGAACCCATTCCAGGGGAGAAGGCGAAACTTGGAAAAGACCAACCAGACTATTCCAAAGTAGAGGCCGAGTACGATTAACAAGACTTCATTCCTTCGTGATGTTTCCGGAAAGTTTGAACGACCACCCGAGCTTACGAGTGATCGCCCTGTTTGTTATGATGACTTAATTGTCGCTTTGCTCTTCCAACACTTTGCGGTTGGCTTCACGATGGCGCCACGCCGCGCCCATACTTTCCTTCAGATTTTCGGGAAGCGCATCCAGAGGAACAACAAGATCGTCATCAACTGGCCACTCCGTCAACAATTCAGGATGATATCCTTCGGGATAGTACAGCTTCGGATCGATCTCCATATCGCGCACGTAGGGTTCTTGAATGTCTTCACGCTGATGCGGCGGCTTGGGCACGATCAACTGACCATTGCTAAAGTCAAACTGCGGCGCTCTTGAGTTCGGAAACTCGGGCAATATGCCTTCGCGAACCCATATCTGATCTTTGGTGACGTTCACAACGATCCCGTCAGGCGCTCCAAAGTGATAGGGGCCTTTCCAGTGCTCTCGGATCTCCGCCACGGTTTCCTCGATCTGATATGGGTCATAGCTCATGTGAGTGTTCATCAGAAGCCTGGGTTGCACCAGATTGGCAATGTAGCCAGCCGCATAACTGGGCGTGTGATGGGTATCGACGGTATACCGCCCCAGGAAAGGCGGCACGCCTTGAACTCCAGAGGAGATTTCGATGATTTCCTGCTGCTGTTCCGTGACGAAGACATCACAGCCTTTGGCAAAAGGAATATCGATCATGTTGGGTCGACCGTCACCTGTCCAGATGAAGCACATGCCATTCCAGTCCATCCGATATCCGGACGCACCGTCTTTGGCATGGCTTCTTTGCCAATGTGTGACTTTGACCCCGTCTTCGTCATAAATCACGCCGCCATTGTCACGGAAATCAAACTCGTTGACTTCGATGTCCCAACCTTTGCCAACGGGAAAGACACTGAACGCGTCCCGGTGCCAGCCGGTCATCATTTTCATGCCTTCTACCATCGTTGCGGTGCCGTACTCTTTGGTACGGCCGGACGGGCCGTGGACCGTCAGCTGCTCGTGCCATCCACCGGCCCAGGTTCCGAACATCCACAGGTACGGCAACCCACCAAAGTGGTCTACGTGCAGGTGCGTGATGAAAACATCAGTGATTTCATTCAGTGCGTAGCCACTGGCAATGATGTTCGCTGGCGAACCCTCACCAATGTCAAACATGAAAATTTTGCCGTTACCCAGCTCAACAAGAATCGCCGTGTTCATTTGCCCAGGTCGAATGAACGGCGCCGACCCCATGAAAATGATACGCATTTCGTTGGGTTGCACGTCTTCGGTGCGCGGGAACCAGTTTGCGGCGCTTTTTAACCATGGTTGCGGCGAGATGCCTTCGAAGGTCAAACCCTCTTTCCAACGGCCCATTGGAACGCCACCTGATAGCGCGGCCTCGATGTCTTCTTGGGATGAGGGCTCTTGTACCGGAGGGGCCTGACTAAACGCGCTCGTGGCGAGCAATGTCGCCGCGGCAGCGAGCGCGCCAATTGATTTTGTCGATTTCTTCCACCTGTCTTGCATCATATTCTTAGTCCTTTTCACATGCCTGGATAAATACAGAAACCACTTCTGAAATGGCTTTAGGGACAACCTGGGAATGGACGACTTCTGAGAGGTGTTCGGCGATTTCCTCGATCAACCCGTCAAGACTTTCGGTGATGGGATTGGTTGTGAATTGGCCAGCTGAATTGCTATTCGCAGAGTGTTTTTCCAACTCATCAGCGAGTAAATCGAAGTCCTGGCAGAGCGCGTCAAATCCATTATGGGTCTTCCGCATTTGATGGATTTGGCTGACATGATCCGGGAATGCGAGTTCCAACAATTTGACGTCCGTCATCATCCTTAAACCTGGTTCCTTTCTGGGTGCCAGCCTGAGGGCAAAACGCGTATCGCGGAAGGATTACACCGTGAAATTAGGGTGACATTCAAATATTCATTCGACAGTATAGGGCTGATAACACTGCGAAACTTGAGTCTTCAGATGTCTGGCAGCGCTTTGATCCTTGATCCGGAACGACACGCATCCCGTGTCAGGGAGGAGCTTGCTCGGATCTTGGAAAGTGACACATTCGCCAAAGCGGAACGCCTACGGAATTTCCTGAGTTATGTTGTCGAAGAGGCCGTTGCAGGTAGATCCGAAGCTATTCTTGGTAAAACGATTGCTCAGGATGTTTACTTCAAGAGTTTTGCCCGTGATGACGGTCACGTTAACGTCGTCCGCGTCGATGCAGGGCGGCTACGACGGAAACTTGAGCAATACTACGAGACGTTTGGTGTCGATGACGATCTGCGTATTCACATCGACAGTGGCGGGTATGCGCCTTGGTTCGAGGACTGTTCGAAGTCATGTGAATCGGTTCAAGTTGATCATTCAGCAGTGAGGTCTAGGCCGTATTGGATGATTGTTATTCTTGCCGTCGCAATAGGGGCCATGGCCTTGGTTTATTTTTGGGGTAATCGCTCGGAATTGACCGTTGCGGCCAACTCCCAGACACCTGCGCGGACGCTTGAGCGGAAAGCTTTGTCCGGCAAGTCACCTGCGGCTGTACAGGCGTCAAACTATTGCGATCAAGGTCGCGGCCTGCTGTTTCCTGTTGCCAGCATCGATAATCAGATCTTGGCCAGCGATGTATTTAGAATGGCTATCAAAGAAGCCCCCGATTTCTATTGTGGATATGCAGGGTTAGCTCACAGCCTGGGGACCCAGTCCCTTCAAACGCGAAACCAGGCGGAGCGCGAGGCTCTGAAAAGGGACGCAAGAGCAATGGCACTGAAAGCAGTGGATATTGCACCTTCAAGTGGCTGGAGCCAATCCGCATTGGCCTGGGTGTCCTATGTCTCTGGAGACTATAACAGCGCCCTGGAATATTCAGAGCTGGCACAGTCGCTTCGACCTAATGATGGAAACGTTCTGGACTTTCGCGGCATGATACTACTGGTTCTGGGCCATTTTGAAGAAGCCTATACCGTTAGTGACCCAAACCATCCGCGAGAAATCGGAAGTCACCAATTTGCGCATCGGAACATTCACGCCGTAGCCAGCTTTCACCTTGGAAAATTCCGGGAAGCAATCTCGTCTCTGGAATTTGCGAGTAATAGTGGTGACCCTGTCAGCGCGCTCTCTTTGGTCTACATGACGGCAGCCTATCAGAAGTTGGGTGAACTTAAAGAAGCGAAGGAGGCGGTGATCCAGTTGAAGGGGTCCTGGCCGGAGTTCAATCCAAGGCTGGTTCTGGAAGCGTTTTACTCTCGCCCTGAATTATCTGAAGGCGTGATTTCCGCTTTGCATGACGCGGGATGGAATGTATCGGATTGACCCACTGAGGCGCCACAATCGGTCAACTCATTCGCTTTCGCTAGCTGCTGTATGCCTTTCTGGCTTAATCGGTCGTTATTGATGCGGGTCGAAAGCGGACTTCGGCAAAAATCGAACAATTGGCGGCTTTGTCCGCAGACTGTAACTTAGCCTGCACCACGAGTTTGCATCTGCGGCGAATGGTGGGTCTGGTGAAGCCGCACCGCGGCGCCGGTGACTGCGATGAATGTCTGCTCTGGGCCGTTCGTGTGGTTAGTTGTTAGCAGGGCAGGGGTATTGCTGCGGCCGCCTCAAGGTCTTCCACGAGCCCAAACTAGCAATTGCTGGACAACGATCAAATAGTCGGTCCTACGCCATTCCGCTTCTGACCGTTCTCAGATCAAAGGTGCAACACTTTTGGTACCCGAAGCTCTGCCTATCTGTGTTTGCGCATGCTGATATTGCATTGTGCTGGCTTCAAATTCGTGAATCTGGCACCCGGCTTTGTTTTTTACCCGTCGAGCATCGCCAGAATAGCGTCGCGATCGGACAGCACCAGCAGCAACGCAATATCACCCGGCTCCAGCTTTTCAAGTATCATTGAAGCGGCTTGTGTGGGCGAAGCAGCTCTGAGAATTTGTTCTGTACCATACCCATGTTTCAACGCTGTCCGTTCGATCAGGTCAGAAATTTCTCCTAGTTCGCGACCTCTCAAATACCCCTGCAGCTCGGTTGCGACGATTACGTCGGGTTGGAATTTCAGTGCTGTCGCAGTTACGTCTCGGATATCCTGATCCGATCTGTCCCCCGCATGGCTGAGCATGATGAAACGCCGTTTTGCCGGCAGGCTCGACAGCGCATCGCAAACGGCCGAAATCGAATGCGGGTTATGCGCAAAATCCACAAAGACCCGTGCTCCATTGTACCGAAACTCGTTACAACGACCTGGGTTATCTTTGGCGTCCGGCTTGAATCCGGCCAATCCATGCCGGGCCGCCTGAATGGGCAAGTCCAACGCCAGGGCAAGGCACAAGGCCGCCAGCGCGTTCAGGATATTGTATTTCGCAGCGCCGCCCATGGTCAGGGGAACATCGGAAACTGCGATCACTACCTGTTCGGCCGCGCCGTCGAAAAAGACGACATCTCCCTGCTTTACATAGGCGCAACACTTGCCTGCATCGCGAGCCTCACGGATCAGGTCGTTCTGCGCATCGAGCGAAAACCACCAGAAATTTGCCGATGTATTCGCCGCCTCGGCGCGGACATAGTCGTCATCGGCATTCAGGGCCAGCACGCCACCTTCGGCCAGCGTGCGATGTACGGCGAATTTTGCCTGTGCCAGTTCCGGCACCGTGTTGACCCCATATTGCCCCAGATGGTCGTTCGCCACATTGGTGACTGCCGCTGCCGTGGCGGCGCGGGTCGGCAGACCCCGACGCAGGATGCCTCCGCGTGCGACTTCAAGACAGGCAACCTCAAGCCGTTTGTCGCGCAGCAACATCCGCCCGCCACCGGGGCCTGAGTAATCGCCACGGTCCAGAATATCGTCACCCACCCGTACAAACTCGGTCGAGGTCAGCCCGGCGACCTTGCCCGAAGCGCGCGCAATCGCCTCAAGCAAACGGGTTGTAGTGGTTTTGCCGTTGGTTCCGGTGATGAACGCGACCGGAATATCGTGCAGAGCAGACCAATCCACCTTATCGGCGGCAGGTAGCGCATCGACCGGCCAGGTCTGACTGCCTGTACCGTGCCCGATCGACACCTCGTCATCATCGCAGAGGATATCCACACCATGCGCCTCTGCTGCCGCGATCAAGGCGGTCAGCGCCGGATTGGCTTCCTTCTCCATGACGCCTTTGACATCCGCAACCATCTGATCGAAATTTCTGGGCTCGAATGCCAACAGTTCGGCAGCACAGAAATGCCAGGCGGTTTGTACCGCGAAGATCGCGGAATAGAGCTGATCCATTGGCGCCGAAATCGCCAGATTGACGCCACCGGTAAAGATGCGGTGGGTCAGATCCTGATCCTGCCAGCCAAGCGTATCCAGAACCCGACGCGCATGTTTCTCCCACAGGGCGGTGACCTGCGTGGCAGCGATATCGGTGAAAAACACGTCTATCACTGCGCCGGGTCGGTTCCAAAGCAGGCCCGGCCCGGTCAGCCGCCGGGCATCATCCACCTGAATATGGTCACCAGTCGTGCTTTCGATTGTCAGCGCGGTCTCAAGCTCTTCGATCCGGTCCATTCCGGTGCCTCCGCTCAATCCGCATCTTCGCTGATTTCACGGGCCAGACGCACGCCACGCTCATCCCGGATCAGGTTTTGGTCGCTTTCGAACATATCCTCGAACGAGGTTTCGGCAGGGCTTGCCACCGGCGCGGCCTCTGGTGCTTCACCATCAGAGTTGAAATAGATAATCTGTTTCCAGCAACGTGTTGTGTCATCACCAAAGATCACCAGCAGATCGCCTTGCGCGGCCTGCTCCAACGCTGCACTCACCGCTTCGACCTCGTCGGGGATGATCGTGATGGCAGTGTCGTCGACGCCGTTGTCGATCAAGGCCTGACGCATCATCTGCGGCACCTCGTCATGCCCGCGGCCCCGGCGGCGGTCATCTGCCTTGCAGATGAAACGATCAAAATGCCTGGCCAACGCGGCGGCTCCATCGATAATGTCTTCGTCGCGTCGGTCGCCGGGCATCGCAACAACGCACAGCCTGCGGCCCTTGATCTCCAACTGATCGGCCAGCGCCGCCATTGCCTTCAACGCGGCGGGGTTGTGGCCATAGTCTAGGATCACCTTGAAAGGATGTTCGTCATAGACATTCATCCGCCCAGGCGCCTGGAAATAGCTGGTGTCGAAGGTGCGCAGCCCGTGACGGATATTGTCCAGGTCCACTCCGAAACTATAAGCCATCGCGGCGGCGAACATCGCATTCTGGACGTTGAAAATCGCTTTACCTTCCAATGTCGCCGGGATCAGATGTGACCATAGAACCGGGATATGAAGCCCGTTGTCATAGATGGTCAGCATGTCTCCATTCATGCCCTTTTCAAGCACGATGGCCTTGCCGCCTGCCTTGATATGTTCCTTGACCAAACTGTGCCCCGGATTGGTGGTGACATAGAAGATTTGATCTGCTCCGGCGTAGTCGGCCATTTTCAGACAATTGATGTCATCGGCATTCAGCACCGCCGTATCCGTAGCGCTTTCTACCACCACGCGCTTGACGACGGCCAATTCCTCGACCGTGTTTATACCACCAAGACCCAGATGATCCGCCGAGACATTCAAACATGCCGCCACATTTGAGCGTTGATAGCCCAGACCTGATCGCACAAGCCCGCCGCGCGCAGTTTCCATCACTGCAAAATCAACCGCCGGATCGCGCAGGACGATCTGCGCGGATTTGGGTCCCGTCATGTCGCCCTTGACGCTCAGCTTACCGTCCACATAGACACCGTCAGTCGAGGTCATGCCAACGGTCTTGCTGCTGGTTTTCATGATATGCCCCAGCATCCGCGAGGTCGTCGTCTTGCCGTTAGTACCTGTGATCGCCGCAATCGGGATGCGGGTTTCCTCAGTGGCAGGGAACAGCATGTCGATCACTTTGCCTGCAACGTCGCGCGGTTGACCTTCGGATGGGGCCACGTGCATTCGAAAGCCGGGGGCTGCGTTCACTTCGACGATCGCGCCGCCGATATCCTTGTAGGATTTGGTGATGTCGTCGATCAGGAAATCCACACCGCCTACATCCAACCCAACCGCCATGATGGCGCGTTCGGCCATGTCACGGTTGTCAGGATGCACCACATCCGTCAGGTCGATGGCCGTACCCCCAGTCGACAGATTTGCCGTCGATCGGAGATAGAAAATCTCGCCATCCGGCAACACGGTCTCTTCGTTCACGCCCGCATTCTCCATCAGGCGTTTGGCCTGATTGTCGATTTCGAGCATGGTCAGTACTTTTTCGTGTCCGATGCCACGGCGCGGGTCCTGGTTCACGATGTCAACCAGTTCGGCAATCGTGTGTGTGCCGTCACCAACTACATGCCCGGGAATGCGCTTGGCCACCGCCACCAGCTTGTTGTTCACCACCAGCATTCGGTGATCGAAACCAGTGATGAAGCTTTCTACCAGAATGGCCCTGCTGCGAGAATGTTCCTTGGCTTCGGCAAAACCGGCCTCGACCTCGGATTCCGAATTCAGGTTGATCGAAACACCGCGTCCGTGATTGGCGTCGAGCGGCTTGACGACGACAGGAAACCCGATACGTCCCGCCGCTTTCGCTGCCTCGCGTACCGAATAAACCATGCGCTGCTGTGGTACCGGCAAGCCCAGATCGTTCAGCAGATTGTGCGTATCTTCCTTGTCGCAGGAAATCTCGACCGAGATATGTTTGGTCTCAGAGGTGATGGTTGCCTGAATGCGTTTCTGGTACTTCCCATGCCCGAACTGCACCAGTGAGCCTGAGTTCAACCTGATCCAGGGGATGTCCCGCTCTTGTGCCGCTTTGACCAACGAACCAGTTGAGGGACCAAACTCCTTACGCTGAGCCCGCAGCACAAAGCGGCGCAACTCGTCATCCCAGTTGAAATCCGGATCAAAGTCGTAATCAACTTGCTCCTTGAGGAATTGTGGCAACAGATGCATCAGCAGACGCATCGCCAGCTTGCCCGCTTCCAGGCCGACGTCGCGCTGGCGGTATTCATAAACCATGTTGTACTGGCCGGGTTCGCCTGTGCCGCGCGTCCGGCCAAAGGTTACATCCGAACCGGCCACGTTCTGCACTTCGATGGCGCAATGCTCCAACACATGACCCAGCCAAGTGCCTTCATCTTCGCGCAGGCGTCTAATGAACCCGCCGGGTTCGCGATAGGAACAGCCGTGTTCGGCCAAACCGGGAAGTGCCTCGATCAATGCGTCGATAAATTCGGAACCAATTTTTGCCGAAGGCCATTCTTCAAGAATACCCAAGTCGATAACGTGGCGAATAACCGGAAAACTTGCCCACACGTTCGGGCCGACAAAGACATTGGTCGAAATTATTTTCATGAGGCTCCCCGTTGGTTAACTTATTATTCCCCCCCGCTGGCGACCTCACCCCCGGACAGGTCCGGTAATGTACAGAACGCCATATGCTCATCCGGCGGAAAAGCCTGGCGAGCCGCTAGATCATAACGGCACCCTTCGCCCAGAACGTCAAGCCGAAGCCCCAGAAGGCTCAGCGCCTCCCCGCGGCGGGCGTCCCACATCGACGAATGCGTCAGATGGCTGGCGTCCACCACCGTGACAGTTCCGCTCCCTACAATCTCAAGGACGTTATCAGGCCCAATGAATGCCGCCGTGTCTTCGTCAATCCCCAATCCGATCAGAAAAGGGTTGAAAGATGAGGCGGTTAACAGGCGCCCCAGACGGTTACGCTGTGTGAAATGCTGGTCAATGATGACCGCATTGGTTAGCCCCATGCCCGGGGCCAGAGTGATATTGCCTTCGGCCGGGGCCGAATTGCTGCTCCCGCCTGCAACCATGTGCTCGGACATGATCGAAGCCCCGGCAGAGGTTCCCGCAACCGGTACACCCGCTGCATTCCGGCGCCGGATTTTCTGAGCGACGAGCGTACCACCCAGAATCGCCGACAACCGAAGCTGGTTCCCACCGGTCATGAATATCCCGGTGGCGCGGTCCAGCATTTCGGCATATTCGGGATTGTCGCAATCGGCGCGGCGCGAGATGGGCAGAAACTCAACTTGACCGGCCCCGAGTTCAGAGAAAATGCGGTTATAGTCTGGCCCGGTTTCTTCCAGCATCGAAGCTGTCGGGATCACAACGATATCGGCATCCGCACCCCCGGACAGTTCCACGAACTTGCGGTGAATCTGCATTTCCTTGACGCGGTCTTCGCCACCGCCAATTGGAATGATGAACCCGCGCGGGGTCTCTGCATCAATGGGTGCGGGGCACATATCCTAATTACCTTCCGGTGCTATAGCGGGCAGCCACCGGGGACCGCGTGGACGCTCAAACCTGTTCATACATGCCGCGCCGGGCTATCTGGCCATCGCGGACATGCCATTCCCCCCGGGCCATCACATGCCGCACCGCAGTGTTTTCGTCAAGAACCACCAGATCGGCGTCCATGCCTACTTTCAGACGGTCTTGTCAGAAGAACTTGTCTTGAGGCGGGCAGGGCGGTTGCGTAGCTTTTGCCCATGACCAGACCTGCCTCCTTCAAGTACTTCAAAACCAGTCCCGAGGTCATCCGCCTGGCGGTGATGCGGTACATCCGATTTCCGCTGTCACTACGCAATGTTGAAGACCTACTGCACGAGCGTGGCATCGACGTCAGCCATGAAACCGTCCGCTACTGGCGGAACCGGTTCGGGCCGGTTTTTGCTGCGGAGATCCGAAGAAAACGGGTTCAGCAACTCCGAGCCTTTTCAAAATGGAAATGGCACGTGGACGAAGTTTTCGTGAAGGTGAATGGCCAGCGACATTATCTCTACCGGGCTGTGGATCACGAAGGCGAGGTGCTGAAAACAGTTGTCACCAAACGCCGAAAAAAAGCTGCAGCGGTGAAATTTCTTAAGAAATTATTGAAACGCCACGGTTGCGCCGATGAGATCGTCACCGACCGCTTCGCCTCGTACAAAGCTGCGCTCAGGGAATTAGGTGGGTTGGAAAAGCAAATGACAGGCAGATGGCTTAACAATCGCGTCGAGAATTCACACCTGCCATTCCGACGAAGAGAGCGCACCATGCAACGTTTCCGGCGCATGCGAAGTTTACAGAAATTTGCCTCCGTCCACTCTTCCGTCTACAACCATTTCAACCAAGAAAGATCGCTCGCCAGCCGAGACACCTTGAAGCTGACGCGCACCGCCGCTCTTGCCCAGTGGCGCGAACTTGGCGCGGGATAAAGGACAGCCGTACTAGCCTGCCAGAGACGAGTTCGAATTCGTCTGACAGCACCGGTTCTACCGCGGATACAAAACCGCAGATCCCAACAGTTGCGATACGTTCGGGGTTGATCAACTTTGAGCCAAAGATTGGGGTACGTGCGGAAAATGACCAAAAGAATACAAATGATTGTGGGAGCTTTGCTGGGCGCATTGGCTCTGACGGCGTGTTCACACGGCCCCCGGGAATTCTCGCAAACTCCGTCCCGGGCTTTTCAGGCGCCCTCTGACAGCCGCTTGGCATCCGTGGTGCGCAAGCTGGGCAATCCACAAGATGGGCGATCCGGCGTCAAGCTGATCAGCAATGGGGAAGAGGCCCTGGCCGCGCGTCTTTTGCTGGCCGCCCAGGCGGATGTCTCTCTGGATGCGCAATATTACCTTGTGCACAACGATCTGACGGGTCGGCTGTTCGCTCAAAGCCTGCTGAATGCCGCAGACCGGGGCGTGCGCGTGCGGCTACTACTCGATGACATGGACACGTCCGGCTACGACGCCATGACGGCAGCGCTGGATTCACATGAGAACATTGAAATCCGGCTTTTTAACCCTTTCTGGCGTGATCAAAGCCTGCTGATCGCGGGGCTGACCGATTTCAAGCGCATTAACAGGCGGATGCACAACAAATCCATCACCGCTGACAACACGATATCGATCGTTGGGGGGCGAAATGTAGGTGATGAGTATTTTCTGGCCAAAGAAGAAATGAACTACTCTGATCTGGACATCCTGGTGGCCGGTCCCGTGGTGGATCAGGTGTCGGACAATTTTGACGACTATTGGAATAGCGAATTCGCGGTCCCGGCCAGCGCCGTGATTGGCGAACCGGACGCTTTTGAGTTGGAAGATGCGCGTGTGCGGCTGGACGAAATCGTCTCGGCAGAGCTGGAAACGCCCTATGCCGCCGCTGTTCGAAAGTCTGCGCGGGAGAATTTCGCGCTTGGAAATCTAAAGCTGAACTGGGTTCCGGCGAAACTGTATTCGGACCCGCCGTCCAAAGCAGCCGGGGTCGATAACGACCAACCAATCCTGGCATCCAAACTTGTTCCCTATTTTCAGGAAGCGGAAACGTCGGTCAACGTCGTTTCGGCCTATTTTGTGCCACGCAAAAAAGGGGTTCAGTGGCTGAGCGATCTGGAGGATCGCGGGGTAGAAGTGCGGGTTGTCACCAATTCGCTGGCATCCAACGATGTGGCTCCGGTCTATGCGCATTATGCGAAGGAACGGCGCGCGCTTCTGAAGGGCGGGGTCGAACTTTTTGAGTTGCGCCCGGATTCCGACAAAGTCCAGCAGCGGGGCATACATTGGGGTCAATCTCGGGCCGGACTTCACACCAAAGCCTTCACAATCGACGATCATTATTTGTTTGTCGGTTCTTTTAATTGGGATCCTCGATCCGTCAACATCAATACGGAAATGGGCGTCTTGGTGGACTCTCCGGAATTGACGGCGCGTGCGGTCCGCGTGCTTGATGAAGCATTGCGGGAAAACACCTATTCAGTCCAACTGGATGAGAATGACCGGGTTACCTGGAAATCGCTCCGCGAAGATGGCGCGATCTCTTTGTACCGAAGCGAGCCAACCGGCAGCTTATTCGACCATCTAAAAGCTGGATTTCTGGCGATCCTGCCAATCGGGTCGCAGCTGTAGATTAAGTCGGAACACCAAGCATCTTGGCCATGCGGTTGCAGCCAGAAAGCACGCCGGCCTCTACTACTCGCCAGACCTTCTGACGCATATCTCGCCGCTCCGTTAGCCACCACTCGTCAATGTCTGCTTCTGGGAAGCTGCGGTGCAGCACAGGATGGCGTGATCAAAGTCCGTTATGGGCCGTCCCTTACTACCGAACGTTGGTCTGCCTGAAGAGATGCCGCGCCGCCTCGGACGACCGCAGAGAGCCCAATGCCGACACAACGCAGAGTGCGTGTTAAAATCCCCTTGCTCTGAAATGGAGGGGTGTGATGAGAAGTACTGTACTTATGCTTGCCGCAGCTTTTTGGATGGCTTCACCGATAAGCAATTCGGCTCAGGAACTCGCAAACGAAAACAAAATCGAACTGCTTGTCTCCGACTATCGAACCATCGTCGCAATTGAGCACGATTCCCGCCACCTTTATCACCTTCAGACAAGAACGCTTGTTGCGCATCTTGGCGGTTGGGCGCGTCCGGCCAATGAAGAAGGTTCTGAGATGGACAGTTTTACAGGTGTTTCCGAGCAAGTAATCCCAATTAATCTCAACCGGATAAAGGCGCGTATTCGCAATGGTGACGTGGACGGCGATGTGGCATCCGAATTGTCCGAGATCATCAGTATATTTGAAGCAGCGATCGAAACCGGCCTAGAATTGGCAAATCAACTCGAAGCGGGCGATCTTTCCACCGCCAGCGAGATATACCGCGTTCAGTCGATGCCTGAGTACGAACGACTTTGGCGGCGAACATACACATTGAGATGCGATATCGAAAGAAAACTCTGATAAGGTTATCAGTCTGGTCTGTTCGCCAGCGGACATGGGGCCTAGAGACGCAAACGAAACGAATGGCAGCTTTGTCCGCTAGGCCGACCTTGATGCCGTCTGAACCGACTTGATGACCCACTGAAACTGTCAGATGACCGGTTTGAGCCCAAAGTTCCAAATGCTGCACCTTGCATGGATAGCTGCGAAGCACGGATTGCTGACATTGGCATATGTATGGACGGCCCAAAGCCGCCATTTGCGCCAGCCGCATCGAAGGTCTGGTTCGAGCCTAAACTCGCAAATGCTGCGTCCGGCGCGAATGGCTTCGATGCGCAGAAAGCAGACTTTGCAAACTTCGGCCCGTGGAACATATTCGACTACGACTAAGCTTCAGTATGCCGCGCTTGAACTCGTGTTTTAGGTAAATCTCTGCGTAAGTCTTCATCCTATTCGTGACCCCAGTTTTGCCCTGGGGTCACAGTTGGATACACGAAAGTCACTCGGCTGGCATCGTCGATGTTTCTGGATCAACAGTTGATGCGACACCGGCAGCTTCGCGACGTCCGTCGTTCCAGATCGCTTTGATCAACGCGATGCACATTAGCGCCATGACAATTGAAAACGGCAGCGCCCCGATGACCATCGCGGTTTGGATTGCACCTGTACCGCCTGATATCAGCAAGCCACCAACCACCAATGCCAGAGCAGCACCCCAGAACATGATATGCGGACGTGCCTTGGGTCCTTCGTCACCAGCCGCGTTGATCGTATTCACGATTAGCACAGCCGAGTCAGCCGAAGTGACAAGGAACGTCATCAGCAAAATCACGATCACAACCGCCATGGCCCAGGCAAGGAGATCCGCTATAGGCGCCAGCATGTAGGTGGTCATGGCAAAGATCTTGTCGCCATTGGCCGCATCAAGGATCACACCATTTGCGCCGCCGTTCAGTTCGAGGTCAATGGCAGTGCCTCCAGCCCATGCGAACCAGACAAAGCACATCAGCGACGGCACGATCATTGCGCCCAGAACAAACTCACGGATTGAGCGACCGCGCGAGATGCGCGCCAGAAACAATCCAACAAAGGGCGCGAACGCGATCCACCATGCCCAGTAGAACACCGGCCACCAGCCTTGCCATTGTGCCAGCAGGAAGGCCTCGGATCCTTCGACGCCATCTGATGCATAGACGTTGAAGCTGAGCCAGGGCAAAGCGACCAAATAGTCCCAGATGCCTACAAAGAATGCCTTGGCGCCGAAGAACGTCGCTCCGTACAGGATGAAGAAGCCGAGTAGGAAGATCGACAATCCCATGTTGATGTTCGACAACCACTTGATGCCCTTACCGACACCGGACAGAGCCGACAGTGTCGAAGCCCCCATAATGACCAGCAAGGCGACTACGATGCCCAGTGTCGTGGCCGAACCGTCTCCGTTTGCCAATCTACCGATGCCAATACGTGTTAAACCTGCCACGAATTGCTCGACCCCAAATCCAAGAGTTTGTGCCACACCGAGGATCGTTGCAACAACGGCGACGATATCTATCAGGTGCCCAAGATTGCCCGAAAGTGCCTTGCCAAAAAGCGGTGTCAGGGAAGAACGGATCGTCAGCGGTAGCCCACGACGATAGCTGAAGAACGCCAAAGCCAGACCGGCAATCGCGTAGCACGCCCAAGCGCCCAGACCCCAATGCAAGTAAGACCAGACGTAGGCAGTGCGAACGTTGTCCGCTTCAAGGGCCGTGGTGACACCCTGAATGACCGATGGGTTGTTCTTGAAATGCGCCACGGGTTCCGCAACGGCCCATGTCAGCATTCCGACACCGATACCTGCGCCGAACATCATTGAGAACCACGAGAAGTTCGAGAACTCCGGCTTTTCGCCGTCAACACCCAGGTTCAGGCGTCCCGCGGCGGGCCAAATGGCCAAGCCGATACAAACTATAACAAACCCGGTTACAACCCAAATATACCAAGCGGCGAACTGAGCCAAAATGGCTGCATTCCAGTCGCCGAGAATCCTGCCAGCCTGGGTCGGCCAAACAATACACCAGACAACCAGCAAGCTGATGATGATCTTACTGATCACCGTTACATTGACGCTGAACCCCCGATAAAAACCGTTGTCAGCGGTCTTAATCGGAAGTTCCGAAAGAGGTGGCTTTATCGCCATAATCAACTTCTCCCTGTTTTAGATTTTCGGGCGGAGCATTCTGCTTGTCTTTACCCGAGCGCCCATATTCCCAGGAAACCAAAGAGACCAACGTTGCACACAAGTTGCATCGCCAATCTCACTGGATTCGGGGAGTTAAGATTTGCCAAGATTCTCAGCTTCTTAGAGCCAATACTTGCACGCGAATTTCATTATTCGGATGGCTTCCCGCGGCTATGGCCGCGGCTTTGTTCGGTCATCATTGGCTCCCGTGTTTTTTCACTGGGCTGCATTCGCGCCCTTTGGCAAAGTTTTTGGTATATATTTTGTCTCTTTTGCAGTAGCTGAATAATTATGCGTGACATTAGCAGGCCTAATACCAACTTAAGCCGCAACCTTGTGGCGCTTTACGCGTTTGAAATGGTCGCGAAACACGGGAACTTTACAAGTGCCGGTGACGCTCTCGGGTTGACCCAGTCCTCAATCTCGCAACGGATAAAAGGTCTGGAGATTGATCTGGGCGTCGTCCTCTTCAAAAGAGAACACCGGGGCGTTTCACTGACATACGAGGGGTTGAGGCTTTTGAATGCGGTCAGGCCCGCAATGACGCAGATGAACTATGCGGTAAATTCTTTGCTTGAACGCAAAACTAAACCGAGGGTTCGAATCTCCGCCGATTTTGCGTTCTCAACTTTCTGGTTGCTACCGCGTCTGGGTTATCTTCGAGAGGAAATCGGGGATGAAATCGAAATTCAGATTTTGGCCTCAACTGTGCCACCCGGTCTAGATGACACCGATTGTGATATTCAAATCCACGTTGCACCAAAAGACCAAATGAAACCCGATGAAGTACTACTGTTGGAAGAGGTCGTCGCGGCCGTTTGCAGCCCGCAGCTATTAGAAAGGATTGGACCAATCCAATCACCCGCTGACTTACTGGATGTTCAACTTCTGAGTCTGTCAAAACCCGCAACCGCTGCTTGGCAAACCTGGCAAGGATGGTTTGATAGTTTGGGCATAACAGGCGAAAGAAAGAGGAATTACATCAGCTTTAATAACTATGACATGGTGACCCAAGCCGCTTTGTCTGGCGAAGGCGTGGCTTTGGGTTGGATTGGATTGATCGATGATCTGCTCAGCAAGGGTTCTCTGGTGACCGTTACGGACGACTTGATCTCTAGCGATGCTGGGTATGTAATGTCACGGAGCCATACCAACTCGGGCCGGGGTCCCAGGCTTGTGTTCGACTGGATCATGGATCAAGTTCTCACAACACCTATGAAATAGCGCGTCGTCGGGCTGTTCAGTCGACCCTACCGCTATGCCAGGTCAATTCGAAGAACGACTGCAATATAGCAACGCCTGGAATCGACATTGAAAAATCGCTTTTTTCACGCCTTTGGGAATTTCAAAGTCTGGTCGCGGATGTCCGCTAGGGGTTGCGACCGGTCACAAATACGCGTCGCAGATATCTGAGCGAACTGCCGTGTCGCAAAGCGACGTGACCTATTCTTTGGCCCATGGTAGTGGCCCTGTGAAAGGGCACTCCATGACAGCGGAACAAAAACTACAAAACCCGACAGCTGGTATTGCGTTCGTGCTGATCGGAATATTGGCGATTTCAATCAATGATATGCTGATCAAATTCCTGTCTGGCGGTTACCCCTTGCACCAGATGGTGTTTACAAGATCGTTGATCGGGATCGGGTTCAGTTTTGCCCTGGTCCAGATGGAGGGCGGTTGGCACATCCTGAAAACCGATCAGCCGGGACTTCACCTTGTGCGCGGATTACTGATTGTCATTGCCAATCTGACGTTCTTTACGGCCCTGGCAGTAATGCCGCTGGCGGAAGCCACCGCTGTTTTCTTCGTAGCCCCCTTGATGATCACCTTGCTGAGTATCCCATTGCTTGGCGAAAAAGTTGGGCCGATGCGGATTGGTGCTGTGCTTGTGGGATTTTTGGGCGTGGTGATCATGACTCGCCCATGGGAGGCCGGTGGCGCGCGTGAGGTTGGTCTGTTGATGTATGCCCTACCGGTTCTTGCTGCGTTTACCTATGCCCTCAACAACGTGATGACCCGTTTTCTTGGCGCAAAGTCCAAAGCCTCAGCAATGGCCGTGTACATTCAGGCGTGCTTTGTCGTTGTCAGCCTGTTGTTCTGGTCAGTGGCAGGGGATGGGCGTTTTGCGAGTGAGTTTGAAAACGAAAGTTTGATCTTCTTACTGCGTACCTGGGTTTGGCCCGAGGGGTTTGACCGCTGGTTGTTCATTGGCCTCGGTTTCAACTCTGCAATCGTGGGGTATTGCCTCGGCCAGGCGTATCGCATGGCAGACGCGGCTACGGTGGCACCGTTTGAATATGTCGGTCTTCCCATGGCTATTTTCTGGGGATGGGTCATCTGGGGAGAACTCCCAAACCTGCCTGTCGCAATTGGCATCACACTGATTTTGGGTTCAGGACTGTTTGTCTTTTTGCGCGAGCGTCAGAAGAACCAGAACGTGATCGCCAAAAAGAGAGTGCACCGTCGGTATTAGATGCCAAGTCCTGTCAGGCCAAAAGCTGCTCAAAAACACCCTGGGATATTGAATATCAATCGCTGTTGAGCGCTGATGAAACCTATAGTTAATGAGATGAGAATTCCGATGCGATACACAGTCGTTCTTATTGCGCTTTTTCTTGCTGCTTGCGGTAAAGAACCCGCAGAGCCTGTGACCCGACTTTATCCAGGCGAGACCCCTGAGTTGCGTGTCATGATTAACGAAACCGCGGACGCAAACGGTGTGCCGCGGAGCCTTGTACACCGTGTGATCCAGCGAGAAAGCGACTATCGTCCCAATGCCCGAAACGGTCCCTACTACGGGCTGATGCAAATCTTGCCCGCTACAGCGCGCCAGATGGGATTTCGCGGAGAGGCTTCCGACCTCTTGGATGCGCAGACCAATCTGACATACGCTGTAAAATACCTGCGTGGTGCTTGGATGGTTTCGGATGGAAGTGAGCCCGAAGCGGTCATGTGGTATGCCCGTGGGTACTATTACGAAGCGCGAAACAGATGTATGCTTGTGGCCACCGGGCTTAGGGATACTGAGGTACGAAAGTACTGCGGATGAAGCCCTTCTCTGAGATTCTTATTCCCCTCTGGATCTGAGACGTTTGGGCAAATTGCTAACTTCGCATTGTATTTTTTAACCCGGAAAAGCCAGTTCTCGGGTGTGCGAGCGCTTTTCAGGAGCGGATCTAATTCTGCAAACAACCTCGTCCTTCCATGGAAGTAGTTTGCAACGGTGTAGAAGGACGGGAGACCGGCTCCGATACTCCTTATTGCTCGTTTTGTTGGGTGTCATCTGGTGAAACACTCTGCTCATTGTCAGGCGCTGTTTCATTTTCCCGAATTGCCAACTCCGCGATTTTTTGAACCAGATACCAAACACTGCTGCGGCGCGTGTGACCCTTGACCCAGCAGGTGACATCCCTGGCCGGGATGTCGAGATGCGGTGCTTCATCTTCGAAGACTCTGACTTTGTAGTCGGAGATGTCAGAAAGCTCGGACATTTTTGCAACTGCTTCCCGCCGTCCGTGACCGCATGGACTATTGGTTCCGTCGCGGGGTCTAATCCTAAAGCGCGTGCTTACCCTGCCTTTGCTGTTCTAGTCGTTCTATCTCGGCTCTCAACAGCGCGACCCTTTGCGACGTCTGATGTTCCGCTATCAGATCGAGAAACATCTTGGTCTTGCTGCCTTGCTTCATGCCATTGCGCTCGTAGACCATCGCATTAAACGCATCCAGTTTCGCCTTCGGGATCCGGAACTGGACATGCTCGAATTGTTCAATCTCTGATTTTGTCATCGAAGCCACCCTTGCTGCATGAGGATTGCAGCCTGAAGCTTTTGGCTGTGCCAAAAAACTCCGCCAGCACGGGTGGTCGCCACACAAAGCTTTCAGCCCGCGCCTTCACAATGTATTTGCAACAGACCTTAGGTTAGAAAGCGAACTTTCTAGTCGGATAGTCTTTACACAAACTCTCTCTGTCTCAATTCGAATTGAATTTCCGACGCAAATGCTCAGCCAAGGCTGTTATGCGCCGAGGTTGGGCCCGGCTGGGCGGAAGCATCATTTGCAAAGGTTTCGGCGGCGGTAGGAACTCGCGCAAGACAGAAACAAGTCTGCCAGATCGAACATCGTTGCCGACGTCAAGTTCCGACTTCAGGACGATCCCATGACCTGCAATCGCCCAATCGCGGATGAGTGAACCATCATTGACAATTCGATTTCCCTTTACCGATACGCGCTGGGCATTTGGTCCTGATCCAAACTCCCAAACGTTGTCTATCATGCTTCCAAACCTCATGACCAAGCAGTTGTGGTCTAATAGGTCTTCTGGTTTTTCAGGCGTTCCGAATGAGGCCAGGTAACCTGGGGACGCACATACGAACCGTTGATAGCTTCCTAGATTTCGCAATCTGAGCGAGCTGTCTGTGATGTTGCCGAAGCGAACGGCGAGGTCAAAACCCTGGCCAACAAGGTCGACGTAGCCGTCTGAGAGGGACAGTTCGATTGAGACGGCAGGGTTATCTTCGGTAAATTCGGCAATGACTTCGGAGACAAAGCTCCGTCCCAAGTCGATGGGCGCGCTTATGCGAATTGGACCAGATAGAGTTTCGGCGCCGTGCCGAACAAGTGTGTCCAGGTCCGCAACCTCACTGAGAACGTTTTTTGCTCCTTCGGCTAGTACCCGGCCTTCTTCGGTCAGGCTAATTGAACGGGTGGTGCGGTTGAACAAAACCACTCCGTAGTGTGTTTCCAGAGCCGCGAGGCGCTCGGATACTGTCGTGCTCGACATCCCTGTCTCTCGCGCCGCAGCCACAAGACTGCCTTTCTCGGCTATGGTCAGAAACAAGCGAAGATTGTCTAAAAGCATTAAACGGAATTTCCGGATTATATGTTCGACTTTGCCCTGTTTATCCTGAAATAACTGCGACGTAAATCTAGCGCATCGCACATGAACACAAGGAACCTACTCCAATGGCCAAGCTGACAATTGTCGCCAACATCAAAGCCAACCCCGATAAGATTGACCTTGTAAAGGCTGAGCTTATCAAGCTCATCGACATAACCCGCGCCGAAGAGGGTTGCATTAACTACGACCTGCACCAGGACAACGACAACCCGGCTCATTTCGTGTTCTACGAAAACTGGGAAAGCCGAGAGCTTTGGCAAAACCACATGGGTGCTCCGCACCTTGCCGCTTACCTGGAAGCAACAGAGGGCGCCGTTGCAGAATTCACGTTGAATGAAATGGCAGTCATCGGTTGATACAGAACCGAACAAAGGAGCACGTTATGAAAGCCGTGGGATACCGTGAGACAGGGTCGATTGATCGGGCGGATGCATTAATCGACTTCGAGGCCGACAAACCGACGCCGAAGGGGCACGACTTGTTGGTGAAGGTGCAGGCGGTGTCAGTAAACCCGGTCGATACGAAGGTTCGGCAAAGACGTGCTCCTGAAGGCCCGTCACCTGAAATATTGGGGTGGGACGCAGTAGGGATCGTCGAAGCAGTTGGCGAAACGGTTGAGACTTTCAGTCCGGGAGATGCAGTCTGGTATGCCGGGGCGATCAACCGACCGGGAACCAATGCCGAGTTTCATCTGGTGGATGAACGTATTGTCGGAGCAGCGCCAAAATCCATACCGGCGAAAGCGGCTGCGGCGATGCCGCTCACGACGCTTACTGCCTTTGAGATGCTGTTCGACCGCTTGCGAGTCCAAGATGCCGTTTCCGGCGGAGCCAATACTTTGCTGGTTATAGGGGGCGCAGGCGGTGTCGGGTCAATCACCATTCAATTGGCTCGCGCTCTCACTGAATTGACGGTGATAGCGACTGCGTCCCGACCCGAGACACAAGACTGGGTACGAGAGTTGGGTGCACACCATGTCATCAACCATGCGGAGCCTTTTGGCCCACGACTCGATGCGCTCGGAATCGAAGGCGTAGATTTCATCTATTCAACGAACCATTCCCAGCTTTATACAACTCAAGCCGGAGAGGTGATGACACCCCAAGGTCGTTTTGGGTTGATCGACGATCCTGACACCTTTGACATCGCGCCGTTCAAGCCCAAGTCGATTTCAATACATTGGGAGTTCATGTACACTCGGTCGCTTTTTGGGACTGGAGATATAAACCGTCAAAGCGAAATCCTGAATCAGGTTGCTGGGTTGATAGACGATGGAAAGATCAGATCCACGGCAACCGAAACACTTGGTACGATCAATGCAACAAACTTAATGAAAGCACATGCTATCCTTGAAAGCGGCAAGGCCAAAGGAAAGCTCGTGCTTGAGGGTTTCTAGATGAGAATCGAACGGCTGGATCATGTGAACATCGTGACGACCCGGTTGCCGGACATGGTTGCCTGGTATGAAGAGGTCCTGGGTTTGAAATCTGGGACCCGCCCTGATTTCCCGTTTCCCGGAGCTTGGTTGTATGCGGGTGATCACGCTGTGATCCACCTTGTGGGCCATGAAGGAACGCCTAATGTCGGCTCCGAAGCGAAGCTCAAGCTCGAGCATTTTGCGCTCTCAGCCACCGGGCTGAGGTCATTCGAAGAAAGACTGACCTCGGATCATATACAGTATCGCAAAACTGAAGTTCCGGGGTCCCGCATGGTCCAAATCCATGTGGCCGATCCTGATGGAAATCACATTCATATCGACTTCGATGAAGCAGAGTAAACAGCCAACCTTCGAGACAACCGTCACCAAAATCAAGCTGGTAACTTCTTGCCAATCAGTAAACGAGATCCTTGCCGGCTTGCTTCCTAGAGCCTCATGAGCCAACAGTTTTAGGTAGCACAAACGTCGATTTGGAGATCAGCATGCTGAACCCCGAAACAAACAAGAAAAACGTCATCGCTTTTTACGAAATGATGTTCAACGATTGTCGACCTGCCGAGGCAATAGCAACATATGTCGGCGAAACATACACCCAACACAACCCACATGTTGGAGACGGCAAGCAAGCCTTTATTGAGTATTTTAGGCGCATGGCTGCTGAATACCCGGGAAAGCGTGTGCACATCAAACGAGCGTTTGCTGAAGACAACCACGTTATTCTGCATTGCCATCAAATCTGGCCCGATGGTCTCGAGTACGCAGGGATCGACATATTTCGCCTCAATACTGAAGGTAAGGTTGTCGAACATTGGGACGTTCTTCAGGAAGTCCCTGCGAAGAGCGAGAATGAGAATGGCATGTTTTAACCTAAAAGCAGCCCAAGGCTTTTAGCGAGTTGCTGGTCGCTACCGATATCCACAGTTTTCCTGTCCTTTTTTTGAACGCAGTTACGTGTTTATGAAACGGCTTGTTTGTTTTTGAGAGCCGTCCTGGTGGATTAGAGACTGTTAAGCCGATGCTTCTCTAGTATCCCGCAAAGCATAGCCTTGGCTTGGAGCCTGTGTTCGCGATGGCGTTCACGCGCCACATCCGGTCGACCTTCACTAATCGCTTGGAAAACAACCCGGTGATCTTCATTGGATTTGACGGGCAGGGGCCTGATGAACAACGTCGTTGCGCGTGCGCGGCGAACCTGATCGCTCATCATCGCCACAATTGCTTCTACACGTTTGTTGCCACCCAAACGTACGAGTTCCTGATGAAACAACTCATCGGCCTCAGCCCATGCTTCCAGATCTTCGGTTTCGATGGCTTGATCCATTTTTGCAATTGATCCGGCAAGTGCCGCCAATTCATCTTCTGAATAACCAGCTTCGGCGGCGCGCTGCGCTGCAAGGCTCTCGAGTTCCGTTAAGATGTCGTAGATTTCGCGCATATCATCCGACGAAACGGGCAGTATTCGCACACCTTTGCGGGGCCGCATTTCCAGCAACCCCTTACTTTCCAACATCAGCGCAGCTTCCCGTATCGGGGTGCGGGACATGCCCAGAGTTTCAGCGAGTTCCGACTCCAGATGGTCAGTCCCCGCGGCTAGTTCGCCAGACAGGATCATCCGCCGCAAGTCCCTGACAGCGCGTTGTGTATTTGAAAGAGTTTTGTTGTCCTGATCCTTCACGGCGTCTCCAGGTTGATTTTTCGTCCCTCCGCAGCCGAAAGATAGATCTTCTCTTCGATGCGGATCACGTCCAGATAATCTCGGGCCGAGTTCTCCAATGGCGTGCCACTTAGAAGGCCCGAAACAACGTGACTTTGCAAGGCGTGGACGCAGTCTCCTCCAAACCCATCATGATCGCTTGGAGGTAGAATCTGCTGTGGCTTCTGTTTTCCAAATGCGCGGAGGTCAACTGAACCGTCGCCGTTAAGAACCAGTGATCCTTCCGTTCCTTCGATGAGTGCTTCGCCCATGGTTTGACGCAGGTTTTCGGCATTGTGGTCAAGGCACCTGTTCCCATCGAACAGAGTTTTTAAACCGTTGGGGTGGTCAAACAAGATGTAACCTGCATCCTCGCCCGCGATAACGGGGTTAACTTGGCGCAAGTCTGCGTAAACTGCGGTGGGCGCATCGAACAAAAATCGGAATGTGTCTACCCAGTGAACCGCTGTTTCATGAACCAGGAAACGTGGCATTTCCTGAAAGTACGGCTGCCGGTCAAGATAGGCACGTGGCCCCTGTCCGTCGCCGGGTCGAAGTCGGAAAGTCGCTTGTAGAGGTGTTCCAATTCGACCCTCGGTCATCGCCTCTTTGATAGAGCGATACCAAGGCTGAAAGCGAAAATTCTCGTGCACAACGATAGTCGCACCTGCCGCTTCAGCCTCGGAGGTGATCTTCTCAGCTTCATCCAAAGTCAGGCAGAATGGCTTTTGGCAGATCAACCATTTTGTTCCAGAACGCAGTGCCGTTCGGATGGCGTCGGCCTGCGCCACAGGTGGAAGGATGATGTCCACGAGATCCGGTCTTTCTGCCTCCAACATTTTTGACAGATCATCGTAAGCGGCCAGTCCTGTTTCTTTCGCTTTGTTGATATCGCGGTTGCAGGATGCAACCGGAACAGCTCCGGGCATTCTAGACCAGCTGTCGTAGTGGAACTTGCTGAAATACCCCGCACCCACACAAGCGACTCTTATCATTTGTTGAGTATTCATGCCCGCAATGCTTCCAATACCGATGAGGCTGCGTCCTGCGTTCCGGCGGTGCCGCCTAGGTCACGCGTCAGGTTCTGCCCGTTTGCAGTCACCTTTTCCACGGCTTCGCGCAATCGTTCGCCGTCGTTGGACAGGCCTGGGTGATCATGGGTCAACCCCAACCATTCAAGCATCATTGCTGCGGACAGGATCATCGCAAAAGGGTTAGCTATACCCTGTCCCGCGATGTCCGGAGCGGAGCCGTGGCAGGGTTGGAATACAGCGTGGTTCAACCCAATATCCGCTGAAGGAGCCAGTCCAAGACCACCCATGAGACCTGCGCCAAGGTCGGAGAGGATGTCTCCGAACATGTTTTCAGTCACCAAAACGTCGAATTCCCAAGGCTTTTGGACCATCCACAGAGCAGTAGCATCAACGTAGGCATGATCTGCCTGTAAATTGGGATGGCGGGCGGCCTCGGCGTCAAACATTGATCTGAAGAATGCAAAGGCGCGGAACACATTGGCTTTGTCGACACATGTAATCCGTCCCCGACCACGCCCGGATGCCTTGCGGTTGTTGGCGAGATTGAACGCGAAGCGGAACAGCTTTTCGGATACCTCACGGGTGATCAGCATCGTTTCTCGCGCCTCGTCCTCGGTGACTTCTCCTGTTCCCTGAGTGAAGAAAAGCCCTTCGGTGCTTTCACGAATTAAGACAAAGTCGATCTCTTTTCCGTTGGGGAGCGACAAGGGCGTCATTTGTCCGCTGCTTACCTTTACCGGACGCACGCCAGCAAAAAGACCGAGCTGCTTTCGCAGGTCGATCTGTGGTGAAATCTCTGTTCCGTCCGGGTAGCGAACATCCGGCAAACCCATTGCAGACAGCAGTATCGCGTCAGCCTTTCGTGCCATTTCAAGTGATCCCGGTGGAAACGATTCTCCAGTTTTTGCGTAGTGGGATGCGCCTGCTGGCGCGTCCGTAAACGCTAGCTCATAGCTGGGATTGTTGCCGGAGAGCTGGCGCAGAACTTCAAGCGTTGGGGCCATAATTTCAGGGCCAATTCCATCCCCGTGAAACACTGCAACATCGTACGTCTTTTCCATCTTTGCCCGCTTCCTTCCTGTTTCGCATTCATAGCGCGATAGCAGCTTTCACTACAGTGCGTTGACAATGCATTCTTTAATGTATACGCAAATAAATGCAATAATAAACGCGAAGTTGTTTTGGGAGGACTTGGAAATGAAACTGAAGCTAGGGCAATTGGCGGCCGCAGCCTTGATGGCGACCGGGATTGCAGGGGCTGCTGATGCGCAGGATTACCCCTATCGGGATATCACCACAGCTGTAGTCTGGGGGGCCGGTGGCGGGACGGACACGATCAACCGTATGATCATGGCCGAGATGGAAAAACACCTTCCGGTCTCGATCAATGTGATCAATCAAACAGGTGGTGTCGCAGGCTCCAACGGTATGGTCTACGTCATGAACCAACCAGACGATGGCTATACATTGGTTGGTCTGTCAGAGTCGAATGTCACCGCTGCTGTCCAGGGTGGTTGGGACAAGAAATTTGATTTTTGGTATCCGTTTATTGTTGGCGGATCACCTGATCTGATCTCGGTTCCGGCGGACAGCCCTTACAATACCCTGGAAGAACTGGTCGACGCTGCCAAAGCTGCCCCAGGCACTATTCCAGCTGCGGCCTCCGGCGCGGGTTCGATCCACCACTTGAACCTTCTCGCCATCGAGAAGGGGTCCGGTACAGAATTCAAGTTTGTTCCATACAAAGGCTCGGCGCCAGGGCAGGAAGCGGCAATAGCGGGCGAGGTTGCATTGGTTGTAACCTCGCTGGCTGAACAGGCCCCGTTGATTGAGGGCGGCCAATTGAAACCGCTCGCGATGCTCACACCCGAGGAAGCACGGATCGCAGGAGCTACGGTGCCATCTGCCTTTGGCATCTATGACGGTCTCGATCAGTATCTGCCGCTCAAACAGGCCATCGGGTTTGCGGTTCACAGTTCAGCCGGGGACGACGTTAAGGCTGCGCTTGGCGATGCCTTCGAGCAAGCGATTGCATCCGACACCGTCGCTGAATGGGCCTTGGCAAACAATTATGATGTCGGTGGCCAACACGGCGAAGAGGCTCAAGAACTGTTTGCGAACCTCGAGGCTACCTTTGCGTATACCCTGCAAGATTTGGGTGCCGCGACGGTCGATCCGGCCTCGCTGGGAATCGAAAAGCCCTAATCCGATCAATTTTGAAAGGGCGCGTTTGATCGCGCCCTTTCCCTCAGGAGGCAGGCAATGGACAAACCTGACGAAACACTGGTCATGCGGTCGCGCGACTTTTGGGCAGCAATTGTTCTTATAACAGTGTCCGTCTTTTTTCTTTGGAAGACGTCGGACATTCCACTTTGGGGCGAAAACCGCGCAGGTGTAAGTGGATCGGATTGGTACAACTCGGCTGCAATTGTTCCGCTCTTCATCTTCGGTGGATTGCTTAGCTTGTCCTTCGTTTTGCTGGCTATTTCAATCCGCTCAGGTGGTGCCCAAAACGCGCTCACGGCTTTGGGGATCGGATGGGATAAGTCGGAAGCCTATCGAGCTTCAACAATAGGCCTGATCCTTCTTGCATATGTCGTGGGGCTCGTTCCCAGAGTAGACTTCCTTCTGTGTTCTGGGTTGCTGATTACAGCTCTGACTTACGGCTACTACGGCGGCCATGCTCGGCGTGCTTTGGTTGCTTGTATCGCAGTTGTCTCTGCTGGGCTATTTGCGTTTGCGGTTTTTCCCGCGCAGTCGGACTGGAACGCACACAGTGATGATTGGTTTACACTGGCCTTATGGGTCTCGCTCACACTTGTGGTGTTGAGCAAGGCGGTTTCCGAACGCGTTTTGCGGTTCGTTCCGTTGGTGGCAATACTTGCCCCGCTCATCCTCGTTTGTGCGATGGCCTTTGTCTTCCGGCAGAACGTGCCCGCGCGCGGTGCGCTGATCTTCAAGCAAATCGAATACCACTACTACGTGACGCTTCGTCCTCTATGGAAAGATTGACCGGATGGACTTTATCCTTTCGCAACTGGCTGGATTTGGGGCTGCTTTCATCGGTCTGGCAGTGGATCCGTTAACCTATCTGTACCTGATTGTATCTGTGTTCCTCGGCATCACATTCGGCGCATTGCCCGGCCTAACGGCAACGCTGGCGGTGACGATCCTTACGGGCTTTTTCGGAAACAAGATTCCGCTGGACTACTCGCTCATCGCTTTGCTCGGAGCGTATGTCGGCGCAATCTACGGAGGCTCATACCCCTCAATTCTATTGAACATTCCGGGCACAGCAGCCAGCGCGGCGACAGCCATGGATGGATACCCCCTGGCCAAAGCGGGACGTGGCGGCGAAGCACTTGGGTTGACTACGACGGCCAGCTTCATAGGCACGGTTATCGGGACGGTCACGCTTCTGATTTTTGTCTGGGCGCTGCTGCTGGTTTCAAAGAACATCGCAAGCCCGGAGAAAGCACTGCTGGCCCTGTTTGGCATTCTGCTTTCTGGCACTTTGATGAGCGAAGACCTGGTGATTAAGGGATGGATCGCCGGTCTGATCGGGCTTGCGATGTCCATGGTGGGGCTGGATCCGCTGCTATCCGAACCGCGCTATACCTTTGGCTGGTCTTACCTGATGAGCGGATTTCAGGTTGTTCCGGTGCTGATGGGGGCCTTTGCCATCCCCCAAATCATTGATGGTTTGAGGCACGTTGAGGCCGGGAAAGTTCTGGCCCTGAAAGGCCGCATTCTTCCAAACCTTCGATCTATTCGACGCTACCTGCCGACCATAGGCCGGTCCGGAGTTATTGGGACCGGAGTAGGAGCGCTTCCGGGCGTGGGCGAAGATGTCGCCGGTTGGGTTAGCTACGGTGTCGGCAAGACCGTATCTGCCGAGGGCGACAAGTTTGGAAAAGGGTCATTGGAAGGTCTGCTATGTTCGGAGACAGCAAACAACGCCTGCATTGGGGGCGCACTGATCCCGCTTTTGGTTTTGGGCATTCCCGGTTCACCACCCGCCGCGGCTTTGATGGGGGCTTTCAAGATCAACAACGTGATCCCAGGTCCGACGATTGATCCCGAGATCATTCTGCGCGTGGTTGCAATACTTGTGTTGGCCTCCCTGACAATGTTCCTGATGGGCCTGTTCACTGCTCGGGTTTTCATCAGAATACTCGCCATCCCGCAGACTATCTTCTTGCCGGTTGTGATGGTTCTAACAACAATTGGGTCTTTCAGCGTCGGTGGTGGCATCAATGATCTTTACCTTATGCTTGGCGTCGGCGCCGTTGCCTATTTCATGAACCTGATGAAATACCCAATCGCGCCATTGGTTATCGGGGTTATTCTGGGCAGCCTGTTTGACGAAACCTTCCGCCGGTCGCTGTTCTTGTCGGATGGGAATCTTTCGGTCTTCTTTTCGCGGCCCGGTGCGGCCATTCTGCTGGTGCTCAACATTGGTCTGATCCTCAGCCAACTGCCTTTCGCGAAGCGCGCTTTCTCACGTCTGAAAGGACTTTCCGTCTGATGTTTGTGGTTACTGTCACCTTCACTCTCAAGCCCGGTACGAGAGACACCTTTTTGCCACTGATGGTCGAAAACGCTTCAACCTCTTTGCGTGAAGAACCCGGATGCCAGCAGTTCGACGTTTGCCTCGGTGACGATCCCAAGACGGTGTTTCTCTACGAGGTTTATGACAACAGCGCGGCGTTTTCCGCACACTTGGAAAGCCCGCATTTCAAGTCCTTCGATGCGGCTGTGGCTGATATGATCGCCGCCAAGGTAGTTCACCAGTTTTCCGAGGTCATCAGATGAACGATTGGGAAATCCACGCCGTAAAATACGCGGATCGCAACGCCCGAACCCGGCGCGACAGCTTCATCTTGGATGACAACCACGACGCGCCACATGCGATGGACTATTTCATTTGGGTACTCAAGCATGGCAACGAAGTCGTTCTGGTCGATACCGGTTACGACACCGAAGAGGCAGTCGCCCGTGGTCGTCCCATTGCGATGGACCCGCGCGAGGCTTTACGCCCCTTGGACATCACACCGGAAGCGGTGACAGACATCATCGTGACCCATCTTCACTATGACCACGCAGGGGGGCTGCATATGTTCCCGAACGCCAAGTTGCATATTCAATCGGTGGAAATGGCCTTCGCCACAGGTCCCTGCATGTGCCATGACCACCTGCGTGCGCCTTTCACGGCCGGCCATATCTGCGAGGTCGTAAAGCGTCTCTATTCAGGCAAGGTCGTGTTCTACGATGGAGAAGCCGAGATAGCAGATGGGGTGACCGTGCACTGTATCGGCGGGCATTCGCGTGGGTTGCAATGTGTTCGTGTAAGAACAGCAGCCGGGTGGATGGTTCTGGCCTCGGATGCCTCGCATTACTACGAGAATTTCATGGAGCGCAAAGCCTTTCCCATCGTCGTCGACCTGCAGGACATGATGGATGGTTTCGAAACACTCGAGAGGTTGGCCTCGCATCCTCGACTTATCGTGCCCGGCCATGATCCACTTGTGCGTGAGGTTTATCCCGTCGGTGCGGCGCCGCATATCCATAGGTTGGATCCTGGGCCAAACAGGGACATCGAACTATGAAAATCGGTGTCATTGCAGACGACTTTACTGGTGCGAGTGATATTGCGAACACCTTGGCGAGGGGCGTGGAATCGGAGGGTGGATTACGAACGGCTCAATTTCCGGGTATTCCTACTACCCCGGCCGATGAGGAGATCGAAGCGGGTGTGATCTCACTCAAGAGCCGCACTGCACCGGTCGAGGAAGCCGTTGCAGACAGTCTGAGTGCTTTGCGGTGGCTCGCGGATCAAGGATGCCAGCAGTTCATCTTCAAGTATTGCTCGACCTTCGATTCCACGATGGATGGAAATATCGGCCCCGTTGCGGAAGCGTTGGCCGACGAACTGGGTGCGAAAAAGGTGGTTTTCTGCCCTGCCTTTCCGACAACCGGGCGCACTGTCTATCACGGTCATCTTTTTGTGCTCGGCAAGTTGTTGAACGAGTCCGGGATGGAAAATCACCCTCTTACTCCAATGACTGATGCGAGTATCAGGCGGTGGTTACAGCATCAGACCGAAGAAGAGGTTGGGTTGGTGTCAATTGACACCGTAAAGCAAGGATCAGAGACAATAGCTGATGCTTTGCAGAACGCCGACGAACGATTTGTGATCGGTGATGCGATCTCGGACGAGGATTTGCTGGCTTGGGGTGAGGCACTAAAAGACGCCAAGCTCGTTACTGGCGGGTCGGGGATTGCGCTGGGGTTATCCAGAAACTTCCCCAAAAAAGCTTCGTCCAAAAGAGACGGTAGCGCATTCACTGGCATTAGTGGACCCGCAGCGATCCTTGCTGGGTCTTGTTCAGGTGCGACCCGCGGGCAGATCGAAACTCACGCGACGTCTCATCCGACGTTGGCCATTGATGTTCCGGGTGTAATATCTGGGGAAGTGACCATGCATACGCTGCTGGAGTTCTTTGAAACGCATTCGGGCCGCGCGCCTCTCGCATATTCATCAGGAAGTCCTGAAGATGTACGTGCGATCCAAAATCACTTCGGTCAGGAAACCGTGGCGGAAAAGCTGGACAATCTCTTTGCTGATACAGCACGGGAACTTGTCCAAACGGGGTACAAGCGCCTTGTCGTGGCCGGAGGGGAGACTTCCGGCGCAGTTTCCCAGGCCGTGTCTGAGACACTGGGTTCTCCTGCCATGTCGATTGGACCAGAGATTGACCCGGGGGTGCCAGTCCTGAGCGTTGGAAAAACTCAACCCATTGCGATGGCTCTAAAGTCTGGGAATTTTGGCGCTGCGGACTTTTTCGCGAAAGCCCTCAGATTGATGGAGGCAGGCAAGTGATTTCTGAAGAACTGGCGCTGCGACAACACATGTCGGAACTGTGCGCCTCGCTGTTTGCGCGTGGATTTTCTGTCGGCACTGCGGGCAATGTTTCCGCACGCCTCCAAGACGGAATCCTTATGACGCCCACCAATTCGACTTTGGGAGATATCGACCCTGAGCGTATTGCCAAGATTGATCCGGATGGCAACCACGTCTCGGGGGACAAGCCGACCAAGGAAGTCTTTCTGCATCAGGCCTTCTATGAGACGAGACCGGAAGCGGGTGCCGTGGTCCATCTGCACTCGACCTGGGCCACCGCTCTGTCCTGCCTGGAGGATACCGATCCAGATGACTGTATTTCACCGCTTACACCATACGTGGTCATGCGCGTAGGCACGGTTAAACTGGTTCCATACGTTAAGCCGGGTGATCCAAAATCCGGTGATTTGATCCGCGAACTGGGCGGCAAGTATAGTGCTGTTCTATTGGCCAATCACGGTCCCGTTGTATCTGGAAAGGATCTCTTCTCAGCGGTCTGTGCAGCAGAAGAGTTGGAAGAAACTGCCAAGTTGATCATGGCCTTACGAGGCATGCCAACCCGCCTTCTGGATGCAGAACAAGTCGCGGAACTCAAGGAAACTTTCGGAAGGATTTAATCCGACACCAAAATGGGGTGTGTGCAAACTTTTTGGCAAATCGTGCAGGGTTATGCGCATAACCCTGCGTTTTGAAGATAACTCTGCAGAATACTCATCTTTGAGTGGAAGCGACAGCCTGTCCGGTGTTAAATTAGGTCGAGTTTGGCCCGAGGGGTTTGACCGCTGGTTGTTCATTGGCCTCGGTTTCAACTATGCAATCGTCGGTTATTGCCTCGGCCAGGCTTGTGCCCATCGACGAAATAGCTGCCGAAGTCAGATATACAGAGCCGTCAAGTTTTCGAAATGCGTTTCGGAGATGTGTTGGTATGTCGGCATCAACCTGCCTCGAGAAGCGTTTGCCCCTGGTCTCAATTGCACCGGATGGCTAACGCCTCGGTTGGGGTTTGGGGACAAGCCAGCTCACACGGCTAGGTCCCAGTCACTAGGTCTTCCAACGCTCCACCATCAAACAGAAAGTCGCTCCAGATCCACGCCATTCGGTCAACAAACCACATTTTGCCCCCTGAAATCACAGCTATACCGAGGCATGTGAAGCCCAGGTCGAACACCCAAAGACCGTACGCAAACGGCAGAAGACCCAACCCGCTGACATAGGCGAGCGCTTTTGCTACTCGTAAATGATGAGCGGCAACCTTGTCTCGATGCCGTAGCCAGACACGCTCGCCCAGTACACCTTGCGCTGACCAGCTTTCGAAGGTCCTGGGCTGTGGGAACGCACGCGGATTGATCCAGATCCAGACCAAAACCACCCCGACGGCAACCCACGCCCAACCGCCAACCCACACCCGACTCCAGATCGCCAACGCCATAAGGGGCAACGGTGTCAGTACGCGGGTCCAAACCGACCAGGGGTTTGTATGCCGCAACCAAACCTCGTCTTTCATACCCATAAGGCGTTCGGAGAAGCGGGCTATGTCCATCGGGTCACTCCGGAAACTGCAAGTTAATAATCGACATTGGATGGATCCAATATCGATCACAACTACTTTCAACTATCGTTCCTTGGTGCAGATCAGGCCTTCATTGATAGCATGGCGAATGTCTGGATCGAACCTGACGGGGTTGAGTAAAACAAATCTGGTCCGAATTTCGCTTGAGTGTATTCTTGTCACATTTTGGGGCTTTGGGGTGGTGAAGTGACTGATACAGCGGATTTTGAGAAGATGGAACGCCAAGGATGGGCGGATCCGTCCATAGCCAAAGGGTATGCCGACGGCTTTGAAACGGCGACACGTCTGGTTGCCAGAAAGCTTGCGGACGAAGTCGCTGCGGGGCCAAATTGCAAAGCACTTGACCTGTGCACCGGACACGGTGTCGTGGCAGCAGAGCTTGTCGCCCGGGGCTCAGATGTGACCGGCTTGGACTTCTCTGGACCGATGATTGAACTTGCCCAATCAGCCGTTCCAACCGCGCGGTTCGTTCAGGGTGACGCGATGGCAATGGAGTTTCCAGATGATGTCTTTGATGCAGTCACAATTGGGTTCGGCGTCCCACATTTTCCTGACCCAGCACGCGGCCTCAGGGAAGTGGCCCGAGTTCTGAAACCGGGCGGTAGAGTTGCCTTCTCAATTTGGCGTGGCAAAGGATCAGATGGCGCGTTTGGCTGGCTGTTCGATGCTGTTGAACGCCAGGCCGACCCATCCATCTCTCTGCCTGCGGGCCCGGATGCGCACATGCTCGTGGATAGCGAAATTGCCAAACCGATGGTTGAAGGTGCCGGTTTTGGCAATGTGCGGCTAATCGATGTTGCAAGTGAATTGTGTGTTTCAGATCCTCAGATGCTTTTTGATGTTTTTGATGGGGGTGCAGTGCGTGCGGCATCGCTTCTCAAGCGTCAGCCGAAAGAACGGCGCGATGCAATACGAGCGGATTTGGCAATGCGTGTTCAGGCGGAAGCAAACAAAGAAATGCGAGGTTATCATGTGCCTGCTCCCTCGGTTGTAATCACTGCTTCGTCCCATGGCTGAGTTGCTTCGCGCTGAATCGATTTCACCGGAATATACTTGGAGCGATCGTCCATTGATGCCGCATGGACGTAGATGCAGCCGCTCATCTGTTCGCTTCTCCGGGTCAGCGGTGATCCACAGTTTGGGCAGAACCCGCGAAAGAGCGACCGCCCTGATCCTCCTGTCATTTCAAATGTCATGAGTGCGTCACCAATTGAGAGTGCCTTGGCCGCAAGTGGCGCCCTCTCTGAGTGCTCTGAGCCGGTGAGTCGTTGGCAATCTCGGCAGTGGCACCGAAACATCGCAGCGTCAGAGTGAACCCAGAGTTTCGCACCAACCCACATTTGCATCCACCTTCAACATTATCACTCATGCCCTCTCCTCCACTCAAAAAGGACGAAATGGTCCTCTTACTGTGTCAGCTTCAGCTTGCTATTCCGCGTTCCGGAGAATCGGCTGGGGGCCGGAACGATATAGCCACGCTTGATCAGATACTCCGGGGATCTGCGCCTAAATGGGCTTACACAATCCTGCAGATGGACGAAGCGTCCGAAGGGACAAGCAAAACGCCCCGGTTTTGCAGAAGAACTGATCACTGTTAATGTGAATGCGGCGCAGCAACGGTGTATGAGGGGTGCAGAATGGCGCGGAAACTCCCACACGAGAGTGACAAGAACTTCCTTGTTTATGCAGGTACAGGTACGGACCTGATCTTTAACTACGGTATCGAGCTCCCGGGATTTGCATCGTTTCCCTTGCTGGAGAAGCCTGACACCCGGGCAGTTCTGGCCGGGCAAATGCGTGCGCTGGTTCAATTGGCTGGCGAAATGGGTGTAGGCTGCATACTTGACGCACCAACCTGGATGGCAAATGCCGACCGTGCTGCTCCTTTGGGTTACGATGCTGAACGCCTTCGTGAAGTAAACAAGGATGGTGTCGCACTGATGGAAGAGGTGCGCAAAGCCGCCGGTCGGGACGACGTTTTGGTTTCCGCCTGCGTTGGGCCAAGATACGACCCTTATGCTGACATCCCGTCCATGACGGTTGAACAGGCGCGAAAGTACCACGGTGTGCAACTTGCTGTTCTGAAGGAAACCAGTGTTGATCTGGTGACTGCCTACACGTTCAACCGCCCAAGCGAGGCTGCCGGTTGTGTTCTGGCTGCAAGAGACATTGGTTTGCCGATCATTATGTCTTTGGTGGTCGAAACCGATGGCTGTTTGGCTGACGGGACAAAGCTCATTGATGCGGTAAACCAGATCGAGGCAGAAACAGACGGCGCGGCTCTGTTCTACATGGTGAATTGCGCACACCCCACGCACTTCGCCGATGCGCTCAACGCGCACCCAAGACTAAAAGGCGTTGTTGCCAATGCATCAAGTTGTTCACACGCAGAACTTGATGAGGCCGAGGACTTGGATGCAGGAGATCCCGTACGGCTCGGCAAAGAAATTGCGGATGTCGTGCGGGAAAACCCGTCTATTCGGGTGTTTGGCGGTTGTTGTGGTACGGATATGCGACACCTGAAACAAATGACGCTTGAGGTTGCCGGGTAATACTGTCCCAGATTGCTACACTCAATCAGCTTACGCTGCATTTGGCCGTGAGTGAGCCCTTCCATGATGCCCCATCATTGTCCGAAAGGGGCTTCGACTCGCAAATAAAGTTAAGAGCGGGGCGAGGTAGGATTGAATCAAAGTCGAAGGCTGCGTCCACGCCAGACTATCCGTGAATTTACTGGTCGCCGATGATAGAGATAGGTCGATGGTCCTGGCGTTCGAGCACGCACCTGAATTGGCTTGCACCACCAAGGAGAACCGTTTTGAAGCGCCAACTGGCTGCAATTTTATCGGCTGACGTGATCGCCTCGACCAGGCTTATGAGCGAGGACGAAGAAGGTAGTCTACAGCGAATCCGCCGACTGCAAAGGGAGGTGATCGAGCCGGAGATCGCGTCGCAAGACGGACGAGTGGTGAAGTATATGGGTGATGGCGTACTCGCCGAATTCCCTTCTGTAGTAAATGCCGTCCAAGCCGCAACTGACATACTTGAAAACAACAAATCCCGAGAACAAGATCAGCCAGAAGACCGCCGCATCCGGCTGCGGGTTGGCATAAATCTTGGTGATATTATCGCCGAGGAAGGAGACATCTTCGGCGATGGAGTGAATGTCGCATCACGGTTAGAAGCACTTGCTGACCCGGATGGATTGTGCATTTCCAGTTTTGCATTCCAGGGGTTGGGTGCAAAATGGGCGCACGAATTTGTAGACAGCGGACCTTACGAGGTCAAAAACATAAAGAAACCCGTTCGTGTCTACAGATGGCGTTCATCGCTGAGCAACTCAGAAGGCGAACGTCGAGGGGACATTAAGCCGACGATTTCGATTGCCCAGTTCAGTTCGCCGTCAAATGACGATGCAATAGACGGATTTGCGGCAGGTCTCGTAGAAGATATCGCAGTTGCGATAGGGACCGTCGAGCAACTCGTTGTTGTCGATGAGACCAAAGCGGTGGAACTGCCAAGATACCGGTTGAGTGGAAGTGTTCGCATCCTGGCAGAACGCCTGCGGATTCAAGCGAAACTCGTGGACCAGTTTTCCGGAGTTCAGGTTTGGGCGCAGAGATTTGACAGAAAAGCAGAGGATTATTTCGACCTGCAGGATGAACTGGCACAGACCATTGTTATCAGCGTCCACACTAAATTGGGGGCGGGGAGCTACACCAACAGGTGGCAACTCGGTACAAACAACTTCGAAGCTTGGCGATTGAGCGCTCAGGCTTTCAACATTTTCCAACGGTATTCGCCGGATGCCATGGATCAGTGCATTGAAATTTGGAATGAAGCATTCCAGCACGATCCCGAGTTCCCGACACCCAGAATTGCCCGATCTTATTGCCGTGCTCGAAAGGCGTTGTGGTCTTCTCCAGATGAGGCGCAAGAATTACTTCTCGCGGCAGAAGAAGACTTTGAAGCCACGCGAAATGCGACGGGTGAGACTGATAGCCGACCCAATTCCCTTTTACGCGCCATACGGATCGCTCGTGGCGATCATGAGGGCGCAGTTGAAGCAGCTCGGCAGGGGTTCTTGCGAGAGCCTGGAAACGCTGCAACCCGAGCAACATTGGCCTATGCTTTGCTAATGGCAGGGCAGCATGAGGAGGCGTTAGAAGAAATTCTCAAGAGTACTTCCGACATCAAGAATTACCCCGGTTGGTTTTCGTCCATAAAAATCCTGAGCTACTTCTTCAGTGGGGATGTGCAACGTGCTCGCGCAGAAGCCGAATACATCGTCCAAAAACAACCTGACTTTTATCCAGGCAGACCGCTCCTCGTTGTTTGCCACGTTGAAAGCGAGGCGATGGAGGCAGCACGAAGCATCGCCAACGAAATTAAGGCAAGAGATAGCAAATTCTCTACTGAAGTCTTTGCCAAGTCGTTGGGGCTTAAACACGAAGACCGTCGTAATCGCATTCGATCCGCCTTGACGCGGGCGGGCCTGTGAAAAGAGATTGAGGCATGGATGATCGGTTTGTTATGTATTGCCGCCAACCACGCGTCCAACTCCATAGACCTGTTCACGACGAACCCGCTAGTTTTTTCGATGCAGGGATATCAGCTTATATAACAGATCACTGATGTTGTTTACTTCTGCAGTGTCCGCGAAAACTCTCATGAGTTTCCCTCGTCGTGTATGGAGTGATTTTGATTGCACTTGAACCCGTTCAATAGCTCCGGCGATCAGCGGGAAGTTCTAAATCCAACACGCTGGATCAGAACGCGTAGCGCATTCCGAATTCGGTGCAATTCTGCTTCAATGTCAGATCGGCTTTCCTGCTATCTCTGATGACAAGTTTAGCATTGGGGAGATCGTTCGTTTTCGCGCGTTGCAGCGCGGTCTTTGGGTCAAGCCCATGCCTGATCCAGCGGTGTTGTAGCCTGTTCTCGAGCTCTTCCAAAGTTTGGCTGACAAAAACCGTTGCGGTATAGACATCTGCCAGTGTACTCCACGGGGCGCTATCCATCAGAAGGTAGTTTCCCTCAACGACGACAGTCGGAGTTTCTGGGTGAACAGCAATCGCGTTGGCAATGGCCAGATCCATCTGGCGGTCGAATTTGGGGTGAAAGGACACATGTCGCGCAGACTGCAGCCCTCTGATTTCATTGCAAAAACCATAACCGTCGAAGGTTTCCGGTGCGCCTTTTCGTGCTAACAAACCACGCGCTTCAAGCACGCGATTGTCCAGATGATAGCCATCCATAGGAACCAGCGTGGCCAATGGAACCGCGGAACTCTGTTGCCCGTTCAGCGATTGAACAACGGTTTCTGCAAGGGTCGACTTGCCGGATGCAGGGGGGCCAGCGATTGCGACAATCGTCCGAACCCCGGCCCGCCTCCGGGAGGAGACTAATTCACAAACGCGCTCTACGTCCTGCTCGATCACGCGGCGTCCTCTTTCGGGGGTTCCTTAGCGCCTGTCATGAAGGCCACCGCGTCGGACATTGTGTAATCCTTGGGATCGATCGTGCAGAGCCTTTTTCCCAGCCGGTGTACATGGATGCGATCGGCGACTTCGAACACATGGGGCATGTTGTGGCTGATGAGAATGATCGGAATCCCACGTGCGCGCACATCCTGGATGAGTTCGAGAACTTTGCGACTCTCTTTGACCCCCAATGCAGCCGTCGGCTCGTCCATGATGATGAACTTGGTTGCAAAGGCAGCTGCGCGTGCAACGGCAACGCCTTGGCGCTGGCCGCCAGACAGAGTTTCAATCGCTTGGTTGATGGATTGAACGGTCATCAGTCCAAGTTCGGTCAGTTTTTCACGGGCGAATTTCTCCATGGCAGGCCGATCGAGCTGACGCAGGTATTTGCCCATGAAGCCCTGTTTGCGGATCTCGCGCCCCATGAACATGTTGTCCGCAATGGACAGGGCCGGGGACATGGCAAGTTGCTGATAGACGATCTCGATCCCCATATTCCGGGCGTCGATCGGAGAGGTGAAGTTGACCTTTTTGCCTTCGATGAGGATCTCGCCCTCATCCGGGATTGTGGCGCCGCAGATCGCTTTGACGATAGAGGACTTGCCCGCGCCGTTGTCCCCGATAACCGCAAGGATTTCTCCCTGACGCAGCTCAAAGTCGGAATGATCGATGGCGGTGACGTGGCCATAACGCTTCACGATCCCGCGCCCTTGGACGACTGGAGTTGTGTCTGACATTAGCCCGATACCTTTCTGATCCACTGGTCGACCGCGACCGCTGCGATGATGAGAAGTCCGATGAGCAGGAAGGTCCACTGAGCGTCCGCGCCAAGCAACCTCAGCCCAAGTGTGAATACGCCAACGATCAACGCACCGAACAGCGACCCCAGAATAGAGCCCCGCCCGCCGAACAGAGAGATGCCTCCGATCACAACAGCGGTGATGCTCTCGATGTTGGCCAATTGGCCGGACGTCGGTGAGACAGATCCGATGCGGCCGATCAAAGCCCAGCCGGCGAAGGCACAGATCAAGCCGGATAACATGTAGACGGACATGAGCGTTCGATGAACGTTGACACCGGATAGCTCGGCGGCCTCGGGATCATCGCCGACCGCATAGACATGTCGGCCCCAGGCTGTGTGTTTAAGCGCATAGGCCAACATAAAAATCAGGGCGAGCATGAAAATGACGCCTACCGTAAAGGTCGCTCCACCGATGCTGAACTTGGTTCCGAAGAACTGAAGGAAAGGAGCGTTGGATTCGATGTCCTGACTGCGAATGGTCTCGTTCGCGGAATACAGGAAGTTTGTGGCCAGAATGATCTGCCACATTCCAAGTGTGACAATAAAAGGGGGAAGTTTAACACGGCTGACAAGCCAACCGTTGAGTGCGCCGATTAGGGTACCGACACCAAGGCCGCACACGACCGCTATCGGAACTGGAATGCCGTAGCGAAATGTGAATTGCCCCATAATGACAGAAGAAAACACCATAATCGCACCGACGCTCAGGTCGATACCTGCTGTCAGAATAACAAGGCTCTGTGCTGCGGCCACGATGCCGACGATCTGAACCTGCTGAAGGATCAGCGTCATTGCAAAAGGCGAGAAGAATTTTGAGCCCAAAAGCAGGCCGAAAATCAATATCGCACCGACAAGGACAATAAGCGGCACAAAGGATGGGTTAACATGGAGCAGATGCTGCAACTTCCCCAATACGCCACGCCGATGATCTTCGAACTCGGCTACAGACTCTGTTCTGCTGGCGGCGGATTCAAATCCCTGGGCGCCTTGGTTTGATTCAGACATATCTCCCCCTTTTCGTGGCTGGCATTGCGCCCACGAGGTCAGTGTACAGGAAGTTTCAGTTTGCTGGTGAAAGGATTGATGAGGCGCTCTCATGCGCCTCATCAATTAGGTCTGCGTCAGCCCCAGCAGAGCTCCAAGCCTTCGGCGACCGAGATTGATTCCACGCCATCAACAGGTTGGTCCGTTATGAGCGCGACACCGGTATCGTAGAAGTCTTTACCAGGCGTGTTTTCAGGCTTCACTCCTTCATCGGCCCACTTTTTGACAGCCTCGACTCCAAGCGAAGCCATCAACAGCGGATATTGCTGGCTTGTGGCGCCAATAACTCCGGCCTGCACATTTTGTACACCTGGGCAGCCACCGTCGACCGAAACGATCAGCACATCGTTTTCACGTCCAATGGACTTCAGAGCCTCGTAGGCACCTGCTGCAGCCGGTTCGTTGATCGTGTGAACAACGTTGATCGTAGCGTCCTTGGCCAGAAGGTTCTCCATGGCGCGGCGCCCACCTTCTTCGTTGCCGTCGGTCACGTCGCTGCCGACCAGTCGCGCATCCGATTCATCGCCGATGACATTGGGGTCTGCCAGGTCCACACCGAAGCCATCGAGGAAGCCCTGATTGCGCAATACGTCCACCGTTGGTTGGCTAACGTTCAGATCCAGCGTTGCGATTTTGGCGCCCGCCGCCGCATCGCCCATTTTTGCCTTTGCCCATTGTCCAATCAACAGACCAGCCTTGTAGTTATCTGTCGCAAAGGTTGCGTCAGCGGAATCGATCGGGCTCAGTGGTGTGTCCAATGCAATAACCAGGATGCCAGCGTCGCGCGCCTGCTGAACAGCGGGGACAATCGAACTTGTGTCAGAGGCGGTCAGGAGAATTCCCTTTGCGCCGTCGAGAATGCAGGTTTCAATGGCCTGAACCTGGGTTTCGTGGTCGCCGTCAACTTTGCCGGCAAAAGCCTTCAGGGTCATGCCAAGCTCTTCGGCCTTGGCCGTGGCGCCTTCCTTCATCTTTACAAAGAATGGATTGGTATCTGTCTTCGTGATCAGGCAAACAGTTTCCCCGGCCGCGTGAGCAGACGCAGCTGCCATCGTGAGCACGGTCGCAGATGCGGCAATCTTGAATAGGCTTTTCATGTTGTCCTCCCAGAAAAATGTGTTGCCCCGCATGGCATGCCTGCGAGACCCGCCCTCATCCTCCAATGAAGGTCTTTTTCAAGAAACCGTGATTCTAGCCTTCCTGTCAATAAATAAATAAAGTTTATTTATTAATTTGCCCGGATATCTTTTCATAAGAAAACAAGGCGGTTATGTTTAAGATTATGGAGAGAGAGGCACTCAATACCTTGACCGGTGGGGTAAGTCAAAGTGGGGTTCGTGATCACAACGAGCGTCTGATTTTGACAGTTTTACAACGGCATGGGCCCGCCGCAGGCGCCGACGTCGCGCGGTTAACGGGCCTGTCTCCTCAGACTGTATCGATCATTCTGCGCAAGCTTGAAAAGGATGCGATTCTCAAGCGTGGAACTCCACTGCGCGGGAAAGTGGGAAAGCCCTCGATCCCAATGGAGCTAAACCCGGAAGGCATCTTGTCGGTTGGGATGAAGATCGGGCGGCGCAGCGCCGATCTTCTTTTGATCGACTTTAAGGGCACGCCGCGTCGCCAACTTTCAACGACTTATGACTATCCGCTACCTGAGGTCATTTTCGGGTTTTTGGAGTCTGGTTTGAAAACGCTTCTGTCCCACGAGCCTCAGAGGCTTCGCGACCGCGTTTGCGGGATCGGAATCGGAACCCCATTCGAGCTTTGGAAATGGCATGACCTGTCTGGGCTTGCGGCAAAAAAATTCCGGTCCTGGAGAAACGTGAATTTCTTTACCGAGGTCGCCAAGTTCAGCGACTTGCCAGTTTTTGTGGTTAATGACGCGACAGCCGCCTGTCACGCAGAGCATCTCTATGGGCGTGGGGCAGAATATCGCGACTACTTCTACTTCTTCATTGGCTCAATGATCGGCGGTGGTGTTGCGTTGAATGGAACCGTGTTTGAGGGCAACCAAGGCAATGCCGGTGCCTTGGGCGCCATGCGCACGACAGGTCCTTTGGGTGAAAGCCAGCAACTGATCGACACGGCATCGCTGTTTTTGCTCGAGGACCGGTTGATCGAAGCGGGCGTCGATCCGGGAATTCTGTGGAAGAAGCCGCAAGATTGGAGCAGCATTTCTCGCTATGTCGAACCTTGGATTGGCACTACGGCGCAGGAATTGGCCAAGGCCGCCCTTTCAATTTGCGCTGTTATCGACTTTGAAGCCATTTTCATCGATGGCGCGTTCCCGCCGGAAGTTCGGGAAGAGCTGGTATCAAGGGTTCGCCGTTATTTAATCAATCAAGACAAACGCGGTTTGATTCCTCCGGTCGTGGAGGCCGCAGCGGTTGGGGAAAACGCCCGTGGCATTGGGGCGGCAAGCAGCCCGATTTTCCGCCAGTTTCTATTGAACACCAATGCGGGGCTTTCTGGTATGTAACCCAAGCTCGTTGCCATCAAATCTCCTAAGCAGGAAAGAACCACAGCTCCTGCTCAAGGTGGTGTCCTTCGTGTGGCCGCTTTGGCGCAGCTCCAGCGCAGCATCGATTAGAGTTGCCGAGGACCCCTATGGGCCGCAGGTGAAAGCGGTTCGGAGGCGTTGGGTTTCAATGCTTCAGCTAGGGCTTGCGCGTCCGCAATCTCCACCGGCCTAAAGGCTGCTTGCAGAAGAATCCGCCAACACTGACATCACCCGGTTAGCGGTGCCGAAACATCATCCGAAAACAGTCAAAACAACTCTGTGATTGCCAGGCATTCGGTTAGCCTGCAATGTTCAAGGCGACTCTCCAACTGGAAAAGGACCACCCATGTCTCGACTTTCAGAACGCAGAGATTTTGCCATCGCAATCTGCGAGGAGGCTGGGGCAATTGCCAAAGAGTATTTCGCGGATCGGGGTAATCTTGTCGTTGATCAAAAAGGCACCCAGGACTGGGTCAGTGAGGCGGACAAGAACGTTGAAACCTTTATTCGTCAGAGGATTGCAGAGGCGTGGCCCAATGATGGAGTTTTCGGTGAAGAGCACGGCGCTGCTGTTGGTAAGAGCGGTTTTGACTGGGTGATTGACCCAATTGATGGGACTACGAATTTCGTCAACGGCATACCTGCATGGACTATTGTTCTGGCTGGTGTCACGGAAGGGCATACTGAGGTCGGTGTGATACGTGATCCAAATGTGGATGAGACCTTTGTAGCGATGCGTGGAGAAGGTGCGACGCTTAACGGATCACCAATGCGCGTCGCGTCAGGGGTGGCGCTGCGGGACGGAACAGTCGCCGTGGGATATTCGAACCGGATCGAGACCCGGCATGTTTTACCTATTGTCGAGAACCTGATCGAGCACGGGGCTATGTTTCACAGAAACGCCAGCGGAGCGCTGTCATTGGCCTACGTCGCTGCCGGGCGCCTCCTGGGATACGTGGAAGAACACATGAATGCCTGGGATTGTCTGGCTGGGCAATTGCTGGTCTCGGAAGCGGGTGGCGTTGTTGAGGATCAGTATGCTGACGAGATGATCCGAGTCGGCGGGCGCGTAATCGTGGGTACACCAGATGTGTTCGAGACCTTGCTTGAGATCGCAGAGAGCGCTTGGAGCGATTAACGTCTATGCTAACGGACCCCAACCCGTATGAGGTTTCAGCGTCGATATATCTGCCTGCCAGAAATGGCCTTGTGAGGGCTGGTCGTATTTGCGGTCGATCGGGCAATCCGAAAGTGCGCACCACAGCAATGTGCCAACTGCTCCGTGTGTCACGATTGCAAGATCCCCTGTGTCATGCATTTGGACAATCTTGGTGACTGTTCGATGAATGCGTAGCTGCGCCTCGACAGCTGTTTCCCAACCGCGATAGCTGACTTCCGGCTGAGCAAAGAAAGCATCAGCTGCCGCCTCGAAATCGTCTCGAGGTAAATAACCGGTTGCGCTGCGGTCGTTCTCACCAAGACCCAAGTGATAACTTACGGGTAGCGTTCGTGGTGCAGCAAGAACCTCGCCCGTTTCGCGGGCCTTTCGCTCATCGCTGGTCCAAATCTGCGAGACCTTTGAGAAGACTGCACTGGAAGCAAATTCAGTAGCGCGTTTACGGCCCGTCACACTCAGCCCCCAATCTGTTATCGGGACGGCCGGATCGATAGAGACCTCGGGGTGTGTGATGATCAAAAGCTTCGGCATTTAGTCCGGCAAAAGAACCGGCCCTTTGTCAGCAAAACCCATCCTTATTTCGGTGCCGGGTTCAAGCGGCGCATCAACATCATCATGGACGGCAAACACCTGACCAAATTCACCTGTCAGCGTGTATTCCATCCGAACGCCCACATAGGTCGCTTTGGCCACAGTAGCTGGAATCCCTTGACTTGAGCCAATCACCAAACGTGAGGGTCGCACGGCGATGGTTGCGGAGCCTTCGGACAAACCGCGGCTTGGGAGCGAGTGGCGGTAGCCTTCGATTTCGATGGTTGCTCTGTCGCTGTCGATATCAATAATTTGGCAGTCCAAAAGGTTTGCCTCACCGATGAAATCGGCAACAAACCGGTCATTTGGGGCATCGTAAAGCTGGCGCGGTGTACCCATCTGAGCGATCGCTGCATTGCGCATAACAACAATCTCATCCGAGACCGCCAGTGCCTCTTCCTGATCGTGTGTGACGTAAACAACTGTCAGGCCAAGGTCTTGCTGGATCGCCCGAATATCCTCACGCACCTGACGGCGAAGCTTGGCGTCGAGGTTGGACAGCGGCTCGTCGAACAGCAGCACCTGCGGCTCAAGCACCAGTGCGCGTGCGACGGCAACACGCTGTTGCTGGCCGCCGGATAGCTCTGAGGGAAGGCGGTTGTCAAACCCCTGAAGGCCAACCAACTCCAAGCCATACAAGGCGCGACTGCGCGCTTCATCCTTCGCAAAGCCCGAGAATGTGAGGCCATACTTCACGTTCTCCAACACGCTCATATGAGGGAACAGCGCGTAAGACTGAAACACCATAGATACATCACGGTCGGTGGCTGGCAGTTTTGTCACGTCCCGATCACCGATCAGGATCTTGCCCGAACTTGCCATCTCCAACCCTGCAATCATGCGCAGTGTCGTTGTTTTTCCGCAGCCTGACGGACCAAGCAGCGTAACAAGCTTTCCTGCGTCCACGTGGAGGTTGATGTTATCGACAGCAACCACGTCCTTGCCGAACACTTTCGACACGTTCTCAAACCGTACCGGGGCGGCCTTGGAACCGATTTTGGTGTCGGTCATGGCGATGTCTCCGTTCCGTGCTGCGTGCGTCGGCCAATCTGGACCCGGCCCACGAGAAGTTGCAATAAGCCGACCGCCGCGAGCATCACAAAGATCAGCGTCGTCGAATAGGCGATAGCAAGGCCATAGTCGTTATTCTCGACCCGACCGATGATATAGCTGGTTGCCATGTCATACTCCGCGCTGACCAGAAAGATGACGGCTGAGATTGCCGTCATGGCACGAACAAAGCTGTAAACAAGCGCAGCCAGTATCGCAGGGCGCAACAGCGGGAGGATGACATTCCGGAACGTCTGCCACGAGTTTGCGCCAAGGGTCAGGGAAGATTCATCAAGGCTGCGGTCCAGCTGCGACATGCTCGCGATGCCAGCGCGAACGCCAACCGGCATATTGCGGAAGATGAAGCTGACAACGAGGATGACACCTGTGCCAGTGATTTCGATTGGCGGAACGTTGAAGGCAAGGATGTAGCTAACGCCGATGACCGTGCCGGGGATGGCGAAGGACAACATTGTTCCAAATTCGAAAGCGTTCTTGCCTGCAAAGCTTTGCCTGGTCAGCAGATAGGCCGTTACCAGCCCTACGGCGGCAGTCAATGGTGCAGCAATGGCCGCGATCGTGATGGTCGTCCAGAAACTGTCCCAGGCGGCTCCGGTCCAGCGAATTCCCTCTTCTTCAAATCGGACTGAGAATGCGGTGATGTAGTGCTTGATCGTCAGCGAGTTATCGACCCCCCACAGCTCGACTACACTGCCATAGATAATCATCGCATAGACAATAATTGTGAATAGTGCCCAGCCCAGGGCGATGAGCAGTACAGGCACCGCAAGGCCGGTTGGCATCAGCGGGTGCACGCCCGCATCGCCTTTGCCGGTGACTGTTGTGTAGCTCTTCTTTCCCAGCCAGACGCGCTGCGCGTAAAAGGCGGAAAGGGTAAAGAACAGCAGCACCATTGCCAGAACCGCAGCCCGCCCTTGATCGTATTGAGCGCCGACGATGGCGAAGAATATCTCAGTCGACAGCACGTCGAAATTCCCACCCAATACAAGCGGGTTGCCGAAGTCGGCCATGCTTTCGATGAAGCCCAGAAGAAATGCATTCGCAAGACCGGGCCGCATCAGGGGCAAGGAAACCGTCTTGAACGTCTGCCATCTGCTGGCCCGCAGGGTCTGGGCCGCTTCCTCCATCGAGGGAGAAACGCCTTCAACCACGCCGATCAGCACGAGAAACGCAATTGGCGTGAACGCGAGTGTCTGCGCGATCAGGATGCCTGGCATTCCGTAAAGCCACCGCGTCGGCTGTGTGCCGAGTAATTCGGCAAAGAACCGGGTGACAGAGCCGGACAATCCAAAAAGAAGGATGAGCGCGAGGCCGATCACGAACGGTGGAGTGATTATCGGGAGAACTGTCAATGCCCGTAACGCGCGTTTGTAGCGGAAACCCGAGCGCGTCACGACCAACGCGAAGCATAGGCCGAGGATCGTTGTAATGAAGCCAACGAGGATGGCAAGGAAAAGTGAGTTCCAGGCCGCACCGCATCGGGCACCTTGAAAACACCCCAGCCCCCACAACCGGTCGTCGAAGAACTTCGAGAAGAAAACCGCAATGGAATAAGCGCCGTCTTCGGTGATGAACGCAGCGAAAAGCATCTTGGCGATGGGGAAGAAGACAAAAGCTGTGACGATGGTAATCACACCGCCAATAGCGCTTACGACGAAGACATCACCATTAATTGCACCCCTCGCCGCGATACCTTGAGTGAGCAGGAACAGAAAGCTCGAGGCGCAGATCATTGCGCCGTAGCCCATGCCGAACTGACGGTCGCCAAGTTCGCCAAACATCGATTCCAACCAGTCGAAGTTGAAACCTCTGATGCCAATGCTGAAACCCTGAACGATCAGCCAACCGAAGCCGAGCGCTCCGGAGAGTACCAGAATGCGGGCATAAATCGGGTCAGATTTGGCACGTTTCAACACCAAAAGCGGTAGGGCGAGAGCGATCAGGAGTGGAGCGAGCCAAAGTTTCTCACCTTGTCCAATCAGAAAAGCTGCGGGGGCATAATCCTCATCGAATGGGTAGCCGCCCAAGAGCCATTCGAACGACCACAGGCCGCCGTCGACCATATACCAGGGCAGCAGGCAGAATCCGACCCACCCGGCGATGATCCAGAAGATCAGGACCGGATGGGTCGTTTTTGATGTAGTGTCAGTCATTTACTGCGGCAGAACCGAAACCTCTTCGTCCCATTTCTGCAGCAGACGCTTCCGTTCGTCTGAGGAACCATACTTTTTGAAGTCATAGTCAATCAGCTTGATCTGACTCATATCAGGTGCGCTTTCCGAGGTCTCCGAACCCTTGTTTGATGGCACCTGAAACGCGTTGACCTGAAGGGCAAGATTCTGAGCTTCGGGCGACAGGGCCCAGTCATAGAACTTTTTCGCCTCTTCCTCGTTGCGGGCGCCGTCGATGATCGACATTGAGCCAATTTCGTACCCCGTACCCTCGCATGGTGCGACGACCTTGATCGGGAACCCCGACACGGCCTGCTTTACGGCGTCATGCATGAAGACGATACCAATCGTGTTCTCGCCACGACCGGCGGCCTTGATCGGCGCAGAGCCGGACTTGGTATACTGGTTGATGTTCGAATGCAGGCCTTTCATGAACTCAAAGCCTTCATCCTCACCAAAGATCTGCACCATTGAGGCCAGCGTTGTATAGGCCGTCCCTGAAGAGTTCGGGTTCGCCATCTGAACGTGTCCCTTGTATTCGGGCTTCAGCAGGTCTTCCCAACAGGCAGGTTCGGGCAAGTTGTTTGCAGCGACAAGGTCGGCATTGTAGCCATACCCAAGCGCACCTGAATAAATGCCGATCGTCTTGTTGTCCGCGCTTTCAGCCTGGGATATCGCCCAATCGTGAAGCTGGTCGCGCATTGGCGACATGTATTCCATGGTCAGGCCTTCTTCGGCGGCCTGCAAATGCGGATCACCCGTACCACCCCACCAAACGTCTCCTTTCGGGTTCGAACTTTCGGCGCGGATTTGTGCGAAGGTCTCGCCTGACGATTTTCGAGTCATGTTGACGTCGATGCCAGTCGCGTCTTCAAAGCTGCGTGCCATGAGTTGGCACCAATCTTCTTGCGCCGAACAATAGAGTGTCAGCTTGTCGGCCTGTGCCGCCGACAGTGACGCGGTTAGGGCAATCACCGATCCAACCGCAGTCGATGTCAATTTCCTCATATTTTCCTCCCTTTGTGCTTAATGCGTCCGGGTTTCCCGGTTCTTTTGCGCCCTTCCTCAAGCAGCCTTTCGAAGCTTTTTCACGACAGTTTTGACTTCTTGATTGTCTGTTAGATCTTTCAGCAGTTGTGACAGGTCTTTTTCTTCGACCAGCTTTGCGGCTTTTGCCGGAGAAAACCAGTGACGCGTCCTCTCACCTTCTTCCTTCCAGTGTCGCTTCAGCTTTTCAACGACCAGAGGATAAAGGGTGACGCGGCAGCGTACGCTGCTTTTGCCCTCAAATCTCTTGTCGTAGAAAAAATATCCGATTGGTCGCTTCGAGATGGTACCGACCGCCCCCGCTTCTTCCTGAGCTTCTATTTCCGCGGCATGCCATGGCTTTTTGCCGTCCATTAGCCACCCCTTTGGGATAACCCACCGGCCAGTATCCCGCGAAGTGACCATCAGAACACGCAACTTGCCAGTCTTGTCCCAGCGCATCGGAAGCGCCGCAATCTGATCTGCTGTTTCGCTGTCGCTCATGCTGTCCCTCAATGCCGCACGATCAAAAAAACCGAAAGGAAGCTGTCTTATTAGCAAGTTGGCCAGTTAAAACATTACCTCGATTTTGCTTCTGAATTTGATCAGCCTGTGCATTTTTCGCTCTGCGCTTTGAAACACTTGGAATCTCTCGAATTCTCACAACCTTCCGAGGGTTATGCAACAAAAATTATTGCAAAATGCCCGAAAGCCCACAAAGGTAGACTTCGAAACCGAGTCGGGTCGTCGGATGTCCAATACTAAAACGCGCGGCAAAAAGTCTGAAAGGAACCAGAGCCGGGTCAAGAAATCCGACCGGCGCCAACAGATACTGTTGGAGTTGAAGCTACGCCCGCACGTTCGCATCAACGAACTGGCACAGCGGTTTAACGTCTCTAACGAGACGGTACGCAGGGATTTCGACGCCCTGTCGAACGACGGTTTGATCGCGCGTGCACACGGGGGGGCATCAGCCCCCGCGCAAGGTCACTTCCCCGGCTTGGATGAACGGACAAACGCGCAGGTTGAGGAACGAGAGCGGATAGGTGTTAGCGCGGCAGAACTGATTCAGGGCGGCGAAACGGTCATGATTGATTCCGGTTCGACCACCATCGAGATGGCACGAGCGTTGGCTTATCTCGGCACTCATTGCACGGTGATCACCAATTCAATTCCCGTTGCGATGACCCTTGGCCATGGGGCTGCCCAAGTCCTGTTATGCCCAGGGGAATACTTGGCAACTGAATCTGCAACGATCGGAACCGAGACGCTGGAATTTCTGTCCCGTTTCAATGTCGACAGATGCATGATCGGTTCCTCAGGGTTCTCAACCGAAGGTCCCTCAGAGACAGTGCAGGGTTTTGCTGCAGTAAAAAGGATGATGCTGACGCGTGCCGAGAAGCGGCATCTTCTTATTGCTTCCGGGAAATTCGGCCGCAAAGGTCTATCTCAAGTGGGCGACCTTAACGGTCTGGATTCCATAGTTACCGACAAAAAACCAACAGGAGAATTGCGTAACGCTATTGAGGGCGCCGAGGTAGATGTTCTCGTCGCCGGGCAGGAATGACATGACTGATTAACAGCGGATCGAAAAAAGGACCGCGCATGACTGGGAGGAAAACATGAAGATCGATATCAAACTATTGATTGGGGCATCTGCAATTGCGCTTATGTCGCTGAGCGGGACGGCGTCGGCGCAGGATTGTCCGCGCGGTGACTTGGACGAGCGTTTTTGTGACGCCGACGGAGATCTGATCGCAGATATCCCCACAGATCCTTCCCAGCAAATAGATCCTGACACCTTGATTTTTGCTTACACGCCGGTTGAAGACCCCGCCGTATACAAAACGGCGTGGTCCGATTTTCTGGAGCATTTAAAAGCTGAAACTGGCAAGGACGTCGTCTTCTTCCCGGTTCAGAACAACGCAGCCCAGATCGAAGCGATGCGTTCGGGACGTCTGCATATTGCGGGCTTCAACACCGGTTCCAACCCTCTGGCGGTAAACTGTGCGGGGTTCCGGCCGTTCACGATCATGGCTTCGAAAGACGGTAATTTCGGTTATGAGATGGAAATCATCACCTTTCCGGGTTCGGGCATCGAAAAAGTTGAAGACATCAAGGGAAAGCAACTGGCGTTTACGTCGCCCACATCCAACTCGGGCTTCAAAGCGCCCTCGGCAATCCTGAAGAGCGACTTTGATCTTCTGCCGGAACGCGATTTCGAACCTGTCTACTCGGGCAAGCACGACAATTCGATCCTGGGTGTTGCCAACAAGGATTACCTGGCAGCTTCAATCGCCAACTCGGTAAAGTCGCGGATGATTTTGCGCGACGTGATCAACGAAGATGATGTTGTTACGATCTATAAATCGCAGACTTTCCCGACCACTGGGTTTGGCACCGTTTACAACCTGACGCCCGAGCTGCAGGAGAAAATCCGCAATGCCTTCTTCAACTTCGACTGGGAGGGCACGACACTTGAAGCCGAGTTTTCGAAATCGAACGAAGGCCAGTTCCTTGAGATGACCTATCAGGAATTCTGGGATGTCATTCGTAAAATTGACGCAGCAAATGGCGTCTCCTACGCCTGCCAGTGACCCTTGGCCAATACTGCGGGCCCGAAAGGGCCCGTTATTCAACCTAATCTGGGGCATTTTATGCTGCGTCTTCAAAAGCTGACGAAAACATACAAGACCGGAGATCAGGCGCTGAAAGCCATCGATCTTGAGGTGCCCAAAGGACAGGTGCTAGCGTTGATTGGGCCCTCGGGCGCGGGCAAGTCGACCTTGATCCGGTGCATTAACCGGTTGGTTGAACCCACAAGCGGTGGTGTCCTTTTGGATGACGTGGACCTGACCAAACTCGGATCGGGCGCTTTACGTAAAGCGCGCCGCGAAATGGGCATGATCTTTCAGGAATATGCCTTGGTCGAACGCCTCACGGTGATGGAGAACGTATTGTCGGGACGGCTGGGATATGTGGGATTCTGGCGCAGTTTCCTGCGGCGATATCCGCAGTCGGATGTCGACGAGGCTTTCCGCCTGCTTGATCGGGTGGGGTTGTTGCACATGGCTGACAAACGGGCAGATGAACTGTCGGGTGGTCAACGCCAAAGGGTCGGCATCTGCCGTGCATTGATTCAAAACCCGAAATTGTTGCTGGTCGATGAGCCAACTGCGTCGCTGGACCCAAAGACCAGCCGTCAGATTATGCGCCTAATCACCGAGTTATGTCAGGAGCGCGGGCTGGCGGCCATTATCAATATCCATGACGTGGCGCTTGCCCAAATGTTTGTTCCTCGCGTGGTGGGCCTCCGCTTTGGCGAAATTGTGTATGATGGTCTTCCAACAGGCCTTACCCCCGAAAAGCTGACCGAGATTTATGGGGAGGAAGACTGGGAAGCGACCATCGAAAAAGTGGACGAAGATGAAGATGTCGAGGCTGCAGAATGAGCCATCGAGAGTTAGACGACATGCTGGGAACAGGCTGGCGTAAACCGGCCTTTGTAAAACACCCTTTGCTCCGCTGGGCATTGATCCTGGGCTTTTTCGCTTACCTGATCGCGGCCTTCATGACCATCGATGTTGATTGGGGCCGTGTCTATGAAGGGCTGGATCGGGGGTGGGCATTTGTACTTGCGTTTACAAGCCCGGACTTCGTTTCGCGGTGGTCAGACATTTGGAGCGGTCTTCTGGAGAGTATCATTATGACCGTGGCTGCGTCGGTCGTGGGCATCCTGATTTCGATCCCGATAGGGTTGGGCGCGGCACGCAATATCGCCCCATTGCCAGTCTACATGATTTGCCGGGGCATTGTTGCCATCAGTCGAGCCTTGCAAGAAATCATCGTGGCCATTTTGCTGGTGGCTATCTTCGGTTTTGGTCCGCTGGCCGGATTTCTGACCCTTTCCTTCGCCACCATTGGATTTCTCTCAAAACTTCTGGCCGAAGACATTGAAGCGATGGACAAGGTTCAGGCCGAGGCAATCAAGGCCTCTGGCGCGCGTTGGCCGCAATGGATCAACTATGGCGTTCAGCCACAGGTTATGCCGCGACTTGTGGGCCTTTCCATGTACAGGATCGACATCAATTTCCGAGAAAGCGCAATTCTTGGTCTGGTGGGCGCCGGCGGAATTGGCGCGACGTTGAACACTGCGTTCGATCGGTATGAGTACGACACAGCAGCGGCCATTCTCATCCTCATCATCGGGATCGTCATGGCACTTGAATACCTTTCGGGAATTATCCGCGCGAGGGTTCAATAATGCCGGTCCTTGAACAAAACGATACGCAGATCTGGCGCAGACGGACGACGGGTCAAAGTCTTGTTCGCTGGTTTGGCTGGCTTTTGGGTGTGGCTGTCTTTGTTTACTGCTGGCAGTTTATCTCGGAATCGACGACCTGGTTTTTCGTCTGGGACGCGCCCCGCATCGCCAACGATATCTGGACCCGCGCAACCCCTCCCAAGTGGGATTACATCACCCAGCTTGGTCGCCCGATTTGGGACACGCTGAACATCGCTACCTTGGGTACGATCATCGCTTTGTTCATGGCAGTACCGGTGGCCTTTTTGGCAGCCCGCAACACCACGCCATCGGCTTTGTTCATCCGGCCCATTGCCCTGTTGGTCATTGTCTCGACCCGCTCAATCAACTCATTGATCTGGGCGCTTCTACTAATCGCGATCATTGGTCCTGGCGTCTTCGCTGGTGTAATTGCAATCGCCATCCGTTCCATCGGGTTTTGCGCAAAGCTTCTTTATGAAGCAATTGAGGAAATTGATCACACTCAGGTCGAAGCGATCACGGCAACCGGTGCTTCGCGTTGGCAGGTCATGGCTTACGGAATCGTTCCGCAAATCCTACCCGCTTTCGCAGGCATTGCTGTCTTCCGTTGGGATATCAACATCCGCGAGTCCACGGTGCTTGGGCTGGTAGGAGCCGGGGGCATCGGGTTGCAATTGTCAGCCTCGCTCAACGTTCTGGCCTGGCCCCAAGTCAGCCTGATCCTGATTGTAATTCTCGTTGCGGTTTTGATTAGCGAATGGGTCTCGGCAAAGGTTCGAGGGGCGATCATTTGACCGGGTTCTCTGCGCAGGACGCTTTCGATGCCTATGAGGCTGTACGCCACCGACTTCCCGAAGCTAGACCTAGTGATGTGAAGTATCGTCAGGTTGAAACGCTTGATGACATAGCTCATGAGTTCGACGTGTTCCTACTCGACGCTTTCGGAGTTCTAAATATTGGTGATACGGCGATCCCAGATACACCAGATCGGGTCAGGTCACTGAAAGCCGCTGGCAAGCGTGTTCTGGTCGTGTCAAATGCAGCGGGGTTTCCGCACGCCGCACTTTTGGAGAAATACACCAGGCTTGGTTACGACTTCGCGCCACAGGACGTAATCACGAGCCGGGCCACGTTGCTGTCGGAGTTAAACGGTCAAAGTGGGTTGCATTGGGGATTGATGGCGACACCCAGCGCTGGTCTTCGTGACTTGGAGGGGTTGAAACTATCCTATCTGGAGGATGACCCAGAACCCTACGGAACTGTCGACGGATTCCTGATGATCGGGTCAGCGGTTTGGACTGAAACGCGTCAAGCCATGTTGGAGACCGCCTTGCTAGAGCGTCCCCGCCCGGTAATGGTCGGAAACCCAGATATTGTTGCTCCTCGCGAGTACGGATTTTCCAAAGAGCCCGGTCTTTTTGCGCACCGGCTGGCAGACCGGACGGGTGTCGACCCTCAGTTCTTTGGAAAGCCTTTCGGCAACATCTATGATCTTGCTTTCCAACGCCTCGGGCACATCGACAAGTCCCGAATTTTGATGGTTGGCGACAGCTTGCACACCGACATTCTGGGCGCACGCAACGCGGGAGTAATGTCGGCGCTGATCTCAGGATTTGGGTTCTTTGCAGGGCATGATGTTGAAACAGCGATCAAAAAGGCAGGGATAGTACCGAACTTTGTCGTAACCCGGCCTTGAGTTTGGAGCGTTCCTTTTCGATGAATGTTCTTAGTACTTAAACCAAAAGCCTGCTATGTCCGAAGATTGTGAATTCAGCTGACATTGGATTTCGCGCCTATAGCACACGGCAGGTTCGACAAGCTGCTGCGCAACATTAACAACTGATGACCAAAGGCAGGAATGAGCCGTAGCTTGAAGGCTTATATGAGAGCGGTGGTGGAGAGTTTTCCTCGGTAGCGGCGGGATAAGCCTGTTGCAGGCGGTGTAAAGGTCGTCCATTTTTGCCCTCTGTGCGAACGGAGGGAGGGCGGGAGAAACTTCACCCTGGACTTTTTCGCAAGGTTCATTTGATGTGCCTGAAGGCATGAGCCAACGCGTTCGCGGCATCCTACGCCCGGCTTGGACTTAGCTGCGCACTTTGCGTGATTATGTGTTTTCGCGTTCGGGTGAACGCCAGATTGGAAAAGCTGCATCATGGGATCTGAACCTCCGGCTCAGTTCCGCGTCTTCAAACGAAACGCGTGATAACCCGGCAGGAACGTCCTGCTGAGTTGCGGTTAAGATGACCGTGATGTCCAGAACATCTCTGATCACAGGAGTGACCGACGGCATTGGCCGTGCAATGACATCGGGGTCGGCGCGGTTTCTTGGTTAGGGCGGCCCTGTCCGCGGAATTCTTAAACGCGTCGGGCCGCTATTTCTACAATGACAGAGGTCGATTCTCGCAGCCCCATCTGGATGCCTCTGAATCGCAGCGAGTCGAATAGTTGGTCGCGGCAATCATGACCGTCATTACCGGGTTTGAGAGTGAGGGCTGAGAATTGCGCGGTTCGGCAAGATAATTCCGCCGACGCCGACATTATCAGAACATTCTTCTGATCTGGGCGGTGGTAAATCCGCCACAAACCCCATATGAACAGTGTCACGAGTTCATCAGGCAGAAAAACAGTCCCGTGTTCGACCTACCCGCGCAGCGCGCGCATCTTTCCGAAAAGTATGACCTAGCCCCGTCGCCCGAGCTTGCCGCAAGCATGAGTGATATCTATGACCGCATGTCCCGGGTGGTCTCGCCCGTCGATTGGGCGATCTACGCGCCTTACGTGAAGGCGATCAACGATCTGAAGACCCAGCGTAACGCGGTCATTCTGGGCCACAATTACATGACGCCCGAGATCTATCACGGCATTTCCGATTTCGGTGGCGACAGCCTGCAACTGGCGATCAAGGCAACAGAAGTCGAGGCGGATGTGATCGTGCAATGCGGTGTGCATTTCATGGCCGAAACGTCTAAGATCCTCAGCCCTGCAAAGACGGTGCTGATGCCGGATATGGAGGCCGGGTGCTCGCTGGCGGAATCGATCACCGCAGAGGGCATCGAGGAAATGCGTCGCCGCTACCCCGGCGCGCCGGTTGTGTCCTATGTGAACACCACGGCCGAGGTCAAAGCGGCCTCTGATATCTGCTGTACCTCGTCCAACGCGGCGCAGATCGTGGCCGCGCAGGACAGTGACACCGTTATCATGTCCCCCGACCAGTATCTGGCTCAGAACGTGGCCCGCGACGTGCCACAGAAGAACGTGGTCTGGTGGGAGGGGTCGTGCATCGTGCACGAGCAGTACTCGGCCCACGACCTGCGTGACTTCCGCGAATGGAACCCGGGCACGCGTCTGATTGCGCATCCCGAATGCCCACCGGATGTTGTGGCCGAGGCGGATTTCTCGGGCTCGACCAGCGGGATCATCAAATATGTAACCGATGAGAAACCGGAAAAGGCGCTGCTGATCACCGAATGTTCGATGGCGTCCAACATTGCCGATGAGTTGCCCGAGGTCGAGTTTGTCGGCCCCTGCAATATGTGCCCCTACATGAAGAAGATCACGCTGGAAAAAGTGCTATTCGCTTTGGATACCATGACCGGACAGGTCGAGGTTGATGCGGACGTGGCAGACAAGGCGCGCCTTTCGGTGCAGCGCATGATCGACCTCTCTCGTCAACTGGGTATTTGATCGACGACATGCAGACCGTTGAGACGCCGCGAGTGGTCATCATAGGGGCCGGGCTGGCGGCGGTTTACACCGCGCTGAAGCTGGCCCCTTGTCCGGTTGTGATGATCTCGCCCGAACCGCTGGGATCCGGCGCAAGTTCGGCCTGGGCGCAGGGCGGTGTCGCAGCGGCGATGGCGCGGACGGACAGCCCCGAAGCCCACGCCGAGGATACCATGCGTGCAGGCGCCGGTTCGGTCCTGCGCGAAGTGGCCGAGTTCGTTACCCAAGCCGCGCCCGAGCATATTCTCGACCTGTCCGACCTCGGAACCGGGTTCGACCGCACCGCCGACGGTGGCTTTGTGCAATCGCGCGAGGCGGCGCATTCGGCGGCGCGGGTGGTGCGGGTCAAGGGCGATCAGGCCGGGTCCGAGATCATGCGCGCGCTGATCGAGGAATTGCGCCAGACGCCTTCGGTTCAGGTGATCGAAGGCGCGCAAGCCGTTGGGCTGGAAAGCGACGGCACGACGGTCACTGGTGTTTATCTGACCAATGCAGATACGGCCACGGCGCCAACCGTTCTGTTGCGTGGGGCGGCGCATGTCCTGGCCACCGGCGGGTCTTCTGGCCTCTATGCACAGACCACCAATCCGGCGCGTATCCGGGGGCAGGGGATCGGCATGGCCGCTCGTGCCGGCACGCGGATCGCCGATGCCGAGTTTGTTCAGTTTCACCCCACCGCGATTGATTTCGGAGAAGACCCGACCCCGTTGGCGACCGAGGCCCTGCGCGGCGAAGGCGCCGTTCTGATCGACCGCGACGGCCATCGGTTCATGCCTGATATCCACCCCGATGCTGAACTGGCCCCGCGCGATACAGTTGCCCGCGCCGTCTACCTGCAGGCGCAGGTGGGAAAACGACCCGCCTTGGACACCCGCGATGCTATCGGGGCAGAGATTGCATCCCAATTCCCCGCAGTGACTGAAGCCTGTCTGCGCAATGGCGTTGATCCAGCGCGCGACCCGATCCCGGTGACTGCCTCGGCGCATTACCATATGGGCGGGGTTCAGACAGATCTGGCGGGACGCAGTTCTCTGACCGGGCTTTGGGTCTGTGGTGAGGCAGCCTCGACCGGATTGCACGGGGCCAATCGCCTGGCTTCTAATGGGTTGCTCGAGGCACTGGTATTTGCCCGCTCCTGCGCGCGGGACATTGCGGATGTGGTGACCACGCAGGACGCGCCCGAGGTTGATGCCCAATTGATCCCTGGTGAGGAATTTACGTTGGATCAGGATGTCGCCGCCTTGCGCCGCACCATGACCGAACATGTCGGTGTGGTGCGCGACGAACAAGGCCTGCGCCGCGCCTTGACACAAATAGCTGCGCTTGAAGACAAACACTCCGAGTCCGCAGTGTTCCTCAACATGACCGCCACCGCCACTTTGATCGCCGCTGCCGCTTTGTTGCGCGAGGAAAGCCGCGGTGCGCATTACCGATCCGATTTCCCTGACCTTATTCCCGGCCCCGGCCAACGGTCGGCCCTGAAACTGACTCAGGCGATGGCCTTGCGGGACCGCATTGCAAAGGACGCAGCATGATTTATCCGGCTTTGCCCGACATGATCCTTGAACCCATGGTGCGGTCCGCGCTGATGGAGGATCTGGGGGCCAATGGTGATGTCACCACGCTGACCGTGATCCCGGCAGATGCCACCTATAACACCCGGCTGAACGCGCGTGAGGATGCGGTGGTTTCCGGCATGCAAGTGGCCGCGCTGGCGTTCCGTCTGGTCGATCCGTTGCTGCAGATCACGACCCTTCGTGCGGACGGTCAGCGGTGCGCCAAGGGTGACACGCTGATGGAGATCAAAGGCAGTGCCGCCTCGATCCTGTCGGGCGAGAGGGTGGCGTTGAATTTTGCCGGGCGCATGACCGGTGTGGCGACGGCTACAGCCGCACTGGTTGGTGAAACCATAGGCACCAAAGCGCGCATTACCTGTACCCGCAAGACGACGCCCGGCCTGCGCATTGTCGAGAAACAGGCCGTCCTGCATGGCGGCGGTTTCAACCATCGTTTCTCGCTGTCAGATGCGATCCTGATCAAGGACAACCACATCGCTGCCGCTGGTGGCGTGCGGGCGGTGCTTGAGGCCGCCAAGGCCCGCGCCTCACACATGATGAAGGTGGAGATTGAGGTGGACACGTTGGAACAACTGGCCGAAGTGCTTGAGGTCGGCGGGGCCGATGTGGTGTTGCTGGATAACATGCCGCCGGAAATGCTGAGAGAAGCTGTTGCGCTGGTGGACGGCCGGATCGTGACCGAAGCTTCGGGCAATATCAGCCGTGACACGGTGGCTGCCGTCGCGGCGACCGGTGTGGACTATATCTCGTCCGGCGCGCTGACCCATTCCTACCGCACCATCGATATCGGGCTGGACTTCTAGCTCAGCGCTGGTGCTTCCAAGGCGGTGTCTTGACCCTGGTGCGCCCTGCCCAAAGTTACGAAACATTGATACCGTTGACCTTGGCAAGTGGTTGCACCACTACACGTGGGGCGACGGGGTCTGTATTGAGAATACCTGAGAAAATGCAGCCCTGACATGGGAAAGGGGCACTTTATGGAAAAACCCGTTATCGGTTTCATCGGCGTTGGCCTGATGGGGCATGGCATGGCGAAGAATATCCTTGAACATGGTTATTCTCTTGTTGTCATGGGGCACCGCAATCGACAACCAGTTGATGATCTGGTGCAACGTGGCGCGACCGAAGTCACCTCGCCAAAACAGATGGCCGAACAATGTGACATCATCCATCTGTGTGTTTCCGGCAGCCCACAGGTTGAACAACTGGTTCGGGCAGATGACGGGATTCTGGCGTCGGCTAAGGCCGGGTTGATCGTTGTGGATTGCTCAACCTCCGACCCGGTCTCAACCTTGCAGCTGGCTGCAGATCTTCGGGCCGCTGGCATGGATCTGGCTGATGCGCCACTTGGGCGTACTCCAAAAGAGGCCGAGGCCGGTACTTTGGACGCCATGGTCGGTGCTGCGCCGGAAACCTTCGAGTGCATCAAGCCTGTCCTAGACTGCTGGGCCGGTCTGGTCGTGCACATGGGCGACGTTGGGTTGGGTCACAAAATGAAGCTGATCAACAACTTCATCTCGCTGGGATACGCTGCGCTATATTCCGAGGCGCTGGCTGTCGCCCGCAAGTCCGGGCTAAGCGCGGAGCAGGTGGATTCGGTGATCCGCCCCGGCCGGTTGTCGAACGGGTTCTATGAAACCTTCATGAAGTGGACGCTGGAACGAGATGCAAACGCTCACAGGTTCACCATCACCAATGCGCATAAGGACATGCGGTATCTGGCGAACCTTGCCAACGATGTGGGTGCCGTGACCCCAGTGCAGGCCGTTCTGCGAAATGCATTTGCGGCAATGGAGGCCTCGGGGCGCGGGGATAGCTATCTTCCGATGCTGGCCGATTTCACGGCCGATGTGAACGGATTGGCTGAAAAAGAGGGGCCGAACTAAACCCCTGCGGCACCAACACTAGTGGTGCGGCTGCACAATTCATGACACACCCTGAGCCTGAAGGCTTTTCAGGTCAGGGTGCAGGCATGAAAGACGTTCCCCAAATGGTCGAAGGTTATCCTAGGCGGTCGCTTGCCGTGGCCTTTGCAATCGGCATCGCGCTGGTGATCATTCTGTCAGTGTTTCTGTATATGTCGCGCGAAACCGGAAACCGCATTGGCGAGATGCGCCAAGCCTGGCAAAGCTATTCGGCGGAAACCACGCCGCGTGGTTACTGGATTTCAGATATCCGTGCGGATTTCGGCTATGGCGGGCTGATCCACAACTTCAAGAACTATGTGTTGCGGCAGGACCCGGACTATGGCCCGATCCTGCGTCAGCAATCGGCCCGACTGTTGGGGACGATTCAAGCCTATAGCAACTCGGACCCGTCGCAGGTTGAACTGGACGCCTTGCTACAGATCGAAGCGGTTGCTCTGGAATACACTGGCAACATACCTCTGATTGAAGAAGGTATCGCAGCAGGCCAGACCGCCGAACAGATCGACGCGCGGGTCAGAGTCGATGACAGCGGCGCGCTGGCGGCGTTGACGGCGCTGGAAAATTTGTGGGTCAAAGAGCGTGACCTCAGCCTCTCGGGCATGGTGCGGGCGTTTTCAGACGGTGAGCGGCTGGTGCGCAATTTCTCGGTACTGCTGGTTGGGCTGATTGTCCTTGTCGGGGTGATCGCCATTCTGACCACCTTGCTGATTACCAATATCCTGCGCACCAATAGCCGCCTGCAGGCGGAGCTTACCCTGCGCGAACAGGTTGAACTGGCCGAACGCAAACTGGCCCGCGCGGTCGAACAAAGCCCGGCCTCGATCCTGATTACGGATACCGATTTGAATATCGAATATGCCAATCGCAAGTTCTTTGACCTCAGTGGGTATACTGCGGACGAGGTCTATGGCCACTCGCCTAAGTTGCTGCAATCGGGCTATTCCGGTCAGGGGGTTTACAAGGACCTGATGGGCCGTTTGAAACAGGGCCAAAGCTGGTACGGTGTATTCAGGAACCTGCGCAAGGATGGGACGCATTACTGGGTCTCGACGGCGATTTTCCCGCTTGTGGATCAGAACGGCACCGTTACCCATTACATTGGTATCGGCGAAGACATCACCGAAACCCGACGCACCCGCGAACAATTTGCCCAAGTGCAGAAGATGGAGGCCGTGAGCATCCTCGCGGGCTCGGTCGCGCATGATTTCAACAACGTGCTGATGAGTGTCATCGGCAACGCCGATCTGATCGAACTGGATGCCGACGGGAACGAGGATGTCCAGACCTCGGTCAGTCATATCCGCATCGCGGCGCGGCGGGCGCAGGCGCTGGTGCGTAAGATGCTGACCTTTGCCCGCCAGCGCCCGCGAAACCCGCAGCGCGGCGATCTGGTGAAAGCCACACAAGAGGCGTTGGAGTTGATCAAAGTCTCGGCCCCGCCCAGCGTTGAAACCCGCTTTGATATTGAGATCGACGCGGCCTTTTCCGATTTCGACACCACACTGTTTTTCCAGACCCTGCTGAACCTGTGCCACAACGCGTTCGAGGCGATGGGCGATCAGCCAGGCGAGGTGGTTCTGCGGATCAGCCGGGCGGATGACGATGTACTCGATGACCTGCCCGACGAGGCGGTTGGCGTGATCCGTCTGGATGTTTCGGACACCGGCCCGGGGATGAGCGACGCGGTACAGCAAAAGGTGTTCGAGCCATTTTTTTCGACCAAACCAGTGGGAAAGGGCACCGGGTTGGGGCTGACCATCGTGCATAACAGTGTCGAGGAATCCCATGGCAGGGTCGAGCTGTACTCGGAACCCGGAAAGGGCACCCGATTCAGTCTGTTCTACCCGATGATGCCCGCGCTCAGCCCCGAACAGCAGGCCGAGCTTCGTGCGGTGGCCGGGGATGAACATGTGCTGCTGGTGGATGATGATAAAAACGTCCTGTACGTCACGCGCCGGTTACTGACCCGCTATGGCTATCAGGTCGAGGCATATTCCGATCCGCAGCGGGCGCTGGAGGCATTCCGCGCGGCACCGGACGGTTATGATGTCATCGTCACTGACCTTATGATGCCGGGTCTGAAGGGTACTGACCTGATCGGCGCGGCCCGATCCCTGCGTCCCGGAGTTTCGACGATCCTGGTCAGCAGCTATTTCGACGACGCTGACACTCCGGATGCAGGCGACCCCACGATCCGTGTTCAAAAACCCGTTGAGGTTCAGGATCTTGCGCGGATTATCCGTGCGTTAGCTCTTGGCGTTTCGTTACAAAATTTAACATCTTTTCACAAACCTTAACCTGTATCAAATCACTACGAAACAACTGCACCTTATGGTTCGTGTAGCCGGTTCTCGGCCAACCGAGAGATCGGAATAGCGAAAAAGGGGCTTTCAGATGATGACCAAAGCCAGAACATGGTTCTCGGCGCTATCGACAGTTTCGCTGCTGACGATGGGCGTTGTGGTCCCGGTTCACCAGGCCCAGGCGGATGAGCCGGGCCCGGTAGAAGCCATAGAGTTCGACCCAGCCAAGGCGGCCCTTGGCAAACGTTTGTTTTTTGATCCGAGACTTTCGGGCGATACCGAGCTGTCCTGCGCCAGCTGTCACCAGCCGGAATACGGTTTCACCGATGGGCAGGCCCTGTCGGACGCTTACGCGGGCAACCTGCATTTCCGCAACGTGCCAACGCTGATCAACAGTGCAAAGCGCGCCGCGTGGTTCCATGACGGGCGCATCGGCACCAACCTCAATGACGTGACCCGCGAAAGCATCACCGAAACCTATTCCATGAACATGGACATGCGTCTGATGCAGGAACGCATCAAACAGGACCCGGTCTATGTCGAGATGTTCGAAGCTGCCGGGTTTGGCGAGCCGTCCAACGGCGGGGTTCGTAACGCGATCCCTGAATATCTGAAAACGCTGATCTCGCGCGGGGCACCGTTCGACACCGGCGAGATGACGGACGAAGCCAAGGCGGGGTACGAGTTGTTCAACGCCAGCGGCTGTAACTCCTGCCACTCCGGCGAGCGGTTCACCGATGACCTCCCGCATAACATCGGCGTCGGCGATAATCCCGATATCTGGGCGACCCCCGAACGTCACATCACCTTCGTGACCATGATGAAGTTTCTGGGCGTCGCGAACTACATGAACCTGCGCGCCGATCCAGGCGCCTATATCCGCACCCACACCGCCGACACTTTCGGCACCTTCATGACCCCCACGCTGCGTGAGCTGACCTATACCGCGCCGTATATGCACAACGGCACGCTGGCGACGCTTGAGGACGTGGTGGCCTTCTACAACGCCGGTGGTGGTGACGATGAAAACAAGGATCCGCGTATCGAACCGCTGAATTTGAACGAGACCGAGCAAGCCCAGCTGGTGGCCTTCCTCAAGGCGCTGTCCGGCGAGCCGCTGACCGGCCCCGACTTCGTCGCCGAGGGAATCGATACGGACTATGCGCCGATCGAGAACTGGCAAGACGCGACAAACTGAGGAGTGGACCCATGAAAGACCTTTCGTCTTACTTCAAAGGCACAATCGCCACCGCTGCCCTGTTTGCCGTCCTTGGTTCGCAGGTCATTGCGGAAACCAGTATGGAGATTGAGGCCGGCATCGGCGGGGCAGACCCTGACCCGGATGCGCCTCTGGTGGCGCTGGGCGAGCCGCCCGTTCCGCTGGACAACCCGCAGACCGACGCCAAGATCGAACTGGGCAAAATGCTGTTTTTCGATCCGCGTGTGGGGGGCAACCCGTCGACGCCCTGCTCGGCCTGTCACAATCCCTATATCGGATGGGATGTCGAGGCGCCGATTTCATTTGGCTATCCTGGCACAACCCACTGGCGCAACAGCCAGACCATCGTGAACTCGGCCTATTACGGCAAGCTGTTCTGGGCAGGTTCATCCAAGAGCCTCGAAAGCCAGGCCAAATCTGCAGCGGGTGGTGCGGTAGCCGGGAACGGTGAGGCCGACATGATGGAGGCCCGTCTGGCCTTCGTTCCTGAATACGTCGATCGCTTCAACGACGTCTTCGGCGATCAGTGGCCACGTATCTCGAACGCATGGCGCGCCATTGCCGCGTTCGAACGCACCATCATTCAGACCGACACCCCCTTCGATAATTATCTGCGTGGGGATGATGCGGCGCTGACTGAGGAACAGAAACGCGGGCTGGAGCTGTTCGCGGGCAAGGCGCAGTGTTCCGAATGCCATAACGGCGCGCTGCTGTCGGATGAGAAATACTACAACACCGGCGTGCCCGCCTATGACGGTTGGCAGGATGACGGTCTGGCACAGGTTACCTTCCGGTATGAGCTTTACGCCAAAGGCTCGACAGAAGAGATGTATCGCCACACTAAGGACGACCCTGGCTTCTATTTCCGCACCAAGGAAAAGGCCGACAAGGGCAAGTTCCGCACACCGTCGCTGCGCTACACCCTCTATACTGAACCCTACATGCACAACGGCATGATCGAGACGCTTGAGGATGTAGTCGAATTCTACAACCAGGGCGGCGGAGAGAATGAGTTCTCGGCCAATAAATCCCAGCTGATCCAACCCCTTGGCCTGAATGATCAGGAAAAGGCGGATCTGGTGGCCTTCCTGAAATCCCTGTCTGGCGAGGAGATCCTGATCGAGGAACCCGACCTGCCGGATTACCAGCCGCTTCCAGCGGTTGCAGCAGAGGAGTAAGCGTCATGACAGATCATAACGCAACCGGATGCAGCTGTTCGGGCGAGGCCAAGAAGGCCTGCACCGTGAACCGCCGCCAGTTCCTGTTCGCCTCAGGTGCCACGACCTTTGCCGTGATGGTGGCCATGCCCACGCGCCACGGTCAGGCCGAACAGGTTCCCGCCCTCGTGTCCACCTATCCGCGCAAGCTGATCGGTAAACTGTCCGAGCTGGAACAGGACGTTCCGGTCGAATTCTACTATCCGGATGAGGGTGACTATTCGGACTCGATCCTTGTCAAGACCGGCGTGGAAAGCGGCGGCGGCATCGGTCCGCAAAGGGACGTGGTGGCCTTCAACCTGACATGTACGCATCAGGGCGGATCGCTGTACGACACCTACAAGGCGGATCACAAGGTGCTGGGCCCGTGCCCGCTGCACCTGTCGACTTACGACGTGACCCGGCACGGCATTCTAGTGTCAGGTCAGGCGTATCAGTCGCTGCCGCAAGTCCTTCTGGAGCTGGACGGTGACGATATCTACGCCGTTGGCATGTTCGGCCTGATCTACGGCCGCTACGACAACCTCATTGCATAAGGGAAACGGAATCATGGCAACCCCGTATTACGTACCCGAAACCAACGTTCCGCTGCCGCCCAAGGGAGCCGAAGTTATCTCGACCGCCTGCGACTATTGCATCGTGGCCTGTGGTTACAAAGTCTACCGCTGGCCTGTGACGGCCAAGTCCGGTGGGCCTGGCGCAGATGAAAACGCCTTTGGCGAGGATTTCCCGGTGGCACCTCTGGGTGCATGGGTGGCCCCGAACCAGCACAATATCGTGCTGCACAAAGGTCAGCCGCACCACGTGGTGATTATCCCCGACAAAGACAACCAGACCGTCAACACCGACGGAGACAGCTCTTTGCGGGGAGGGTGTATCGCGCAGAAATGCTATAACCCGCAGACGCCCACACGCGACCGTCTGAAGACGCCGCTGATGCGGATCTATGGCACACTGATGCCGGTTCCGTGGGATCTGGCGCTGGATGTGGCGGCTGAGGTGGGCAATCACGTCACCGCCAAACACGGCACCAATGCCTATGGCGTGAAGACATTCAGCTACCAGTATATCGAGAATACCTACGCGATCTCGAAATACGCGTTACGCCATATCAACACGGCGAACTTTACCTTCCACGATACGCCGTCCGACGTGACCTCGACTCCCGGTTTCCGGGATGCGGGTTTCGACAATTTCGGCCCGTCCTATGAGGACTGGCGTGATGCGGAAACCCTTCTGGTTTGCGGCACCGACCCGTATGAGACCAAAACCATCCTCTATACCCAGTGGATGATGAAGGGGATGCAGAACGGCCAGAAAGAGATCTATCTGATCCCGCGCCGGTCTGCTGGTGTGGCCCATGCGGAAAAGATGGGCGGTCTGCATATCGACGTTCTGCCCGGTACCGACCTGTTGGTTGTCAACGCCATTGCCCGCGTCATTGTGGAAAATGGCTGGGAAGACAGCGACTGGATCAAGAATTGGGTCAACAACAAATGGGAAAGCTCGTCGGGCTTCGGTCAGGGCACCCGCAACACGCCATGGCAGTGGCGCACAACCTGGGGCAAGTTCCAGACCAAGGGCTTTGAGGACTGGAAAGAGTGGCTGCTGTCGCAGGACGAGTTCGCGCCAGAAACCGCCGCGGCCATGGCCGAGATCGACGTGCAGAAAATCTATACGGCTGCAGAATGGCTCGCCAAACCCAAGGATGACGGCTCGCGCCCGAAAACCTCGATCATGATCGAGAAAGGGTTCTATTGGTCTAACAACACCGGCAACACGCAGGCGATTTCCGCGCTGGGCATCATCTGTGGGTGTGGCGGACGTCCGGGTCAGGTCATTGGCCGGGCCGGGGGGCACCAGCGGGGCGGCGTGAAAGGCGGGAAATACCCGCGCAACAAGTCGCCCGAGAAACTGCCGGGCCGTCGTCGCCGCGCCATGGATACCGACCGGTATCTGATCGCAGGTCATACCCGTATGGCCCATGTGATCGGCACCACCTGGATCCAGTCCATGTGCGGTTCGCAACAGCTAGCCGACAAGTTCGAGGAACTGACCGTCCGCAACCCGCACCAGATCGCCAGCTTCGACAAGCAAGAGATGATCGACACGCTGAAGGCGCGCGCTGACAGCGGCGGTATGGTGGTGATCAACCAAGACATCTACTTGCAGGACCCGATCGGCAACCGTTATGCCGACATCGTGTTCCCGGCAGCCACATGGGGTGAAGAGGACTTCCTGCGCGCCAACGGCGAACGCCGCCTGCGTCTGTATCAGAAGTTCTACGATGCCCCCGGTGCGGCGAAACCCGACTGGTGGATCATCGGACAGCTGGCACAGCGGATGGGCTTTGACGGGTTCGACTGGCAGAGCTCGAACGAGGTCGCCGAAGAGGCTGTGCGCTTTACACGCGGGTCGCGCAAGGACTTCCACGCGGTCTACCGACTGGCCAAAAAAGAGGGCAAAGGCCTGCACGAGAAAGTTCGTGAATTCGGAACGGATGGTGTCCAATGCCCGGTCATGCTGGATGCCGATGGCGTCACGCTGATTGAAACCAAGCGTCTGCACGACACAACCCGCAAACTGCCCGACACCGGCGCAGCGGGTAAGGACGTGTTCAACAAGAAGCTGACGCATTTCAATAGCCAGACCGGTAAGTGCAACATCCAGAAATCGCCCTGGGGCCTGTTCTCGGACTATTGGGAATGGCTGAAACCCAACAAGGACGAAGGCGAGCTTTGGGCGACCTCCGGTCGGATCAACGAACGCTGGCAGTCCGGTTTTGATGACCGCCGCCGCCCCTATATCGTGCAGCGCTGGCCGGAAAACTGGGTTGAAATCCACCCTGATGATGCTGCCGAGCGCGGTATCGAAAGCGGCGACTATGTGATGGTGTATTCGGAACGCGTTCCGGGCAACAAGCATACGTTGTTGGGTGTGGAAGGAGATGATTTCCAGTTTTCGAAACTGATGGAGAACGGGCATATCGAACTGACCAAAGCGGCGATCACAGCCGTGGCCATGGTCACGCCCGCCATCAAGAAAAGCGTTGTCTACATGGACTTCCTGCACATGCAGCAGCCGGCCAACGCGCTTGAGGGCCGGATCGTCGACTGGATCAGCGGCAACTACAACTACAAGATGGGCGTTGCCAAGCTGCGCAAACTGGGGCCGAGCCCCTACAAGACCTCGTTCCGCACGATGTCCTTTGCGCCGCGCGACATCGCCTGATGACAGCTTTCCGGGGGGCGGACGCCATGCCGCCCTCCGGGTTCGGTCCCACTGCAGAAGGGGCCTTGGGTCGGGCGTCCCCGGCTCGCCTGGAAGGCAGGTATCGGTTGGGAAACCTGCCTTCCACTTTCACCCAATCCACCCAACCGCAAACATGGCAGACCTGATATGAACATGCATTCCGATACCGCTCTGCGTGATGAGGCCACCAGCCTGTTCTCAGAGTTCGCAAAATCCGAATTTGAGGTGATCCGCCTGCGCGCCATTCAGGCGCTGACCGCAATCGGCGCAAAGAACAGCCCGGCCTTGGTCGAGGCGCTGCTGGACGACGACGAAGATGTCCGTCAGGACGCGGCTCAGGCGCTGGGCGCGCTGGGCGTGCGGGAGGCCGCGCCGCAATTGCTGGAAAACCTGATCCACGACCCTTGCGGCGAGGTCAAACTGGCCTGCGTGACTGCGCTGGCCGAGCTGAAATCCGAAGGCGCGGCTCCCTATCTGCGCACCCTCGTGACCGGGCGCGGCGAGGATATCACGTGGGACGAGGACGAACTGCATCAGGACGAATGGGACGACTGGCTCGATACTCAGATCGCCGCGATCAAGGCTTTGGGCCAGATGGGCGACACGGCGGCGATTGAACCCATCGTGTTGGCACTAATGGACGAAGACGGGCAGGAACTGGGTGATGTGGCCTGTGAGGCGCTGGGCCGGATCGGTGAACCCTCGGTCCCGACCTTGGGCGTGTTCGCGCAAACTTCAAACCGCCGCCTGCGCCATCGCGCCTTACGGACGCTGGCGATGATTGATGGGGTCGAGGCCGAAGCCATTCTGCGCAAGGCCGTTGCCGACAAGGACGGCGCCGCGCGCCAGATCGCCTATGAGGCACTTATGCCGAACGATGCGGCATTGCTCGAACAGGCGCTGACCGACACGGTGGAAGAGATTCGCATCGCGGCGCTGAACCAGTCCGGTTTTTCGGAGCCCGAACTGTTGGATCGCATGATGCGCGACCCCGGAGCAAAGGTGCAGCTGACGTTGATCGAGCGGCTGGACCGCAGCACGCCGATTGCAAATCAAGAGGACCTGCGCTGGCAGGTGCTGGATTTCCTTGCCACCGGCCAACAGGCTGAGGTTTCGGCGCAGGCACTGGGCCTGCTGGCGGCACTGGCCCCCGAGCTTGTGACGGATCGTCTGAATGCGCTGTTCTCGGTGGATGTGGATGATCTCAAGGCCGAGCGCATTCAATGGGCCATCGTCGATGCGCTGGCAACATCTCCTCTGCGCGAGGCGGCCGAGTGGTTGCAGCGCGCCTGCCGTTCGCCCTTCCGGTCGGTGCGGTTGAAGGCCGTGGCGTCATTGGCGATGATCGTCACCGATGAGACCCGCCCGCAAGTGAATCAGCAGCAGGGCCGGGAATTGCTGCTTTCTTTTGCGCTCGCCCCGATGCCCGTTTCGGAAGAACAGCCCGCAGATTCGCCGCAAACCGACATCGCCGGGTTGGAAGCGGCGGGGCTGGATGTGTCCGAGGGGGGCGAAAACGGCCCGACTTCCAGCCTCGGCGCGATTCTTGGCCATGATGCCATTGCCGCCGAGATGACACAGGAGGCCGAGGGGGACGAAGTCCAGCCCCTGACCCCGCGCGAACAGGCGCTGTTGGCCAAGGCCACTCGCCATCCCAAACGCCGCCGGGTCGCGCTGGACGACAATGCCGAGGCGCTGGAACGTGAAACCCGCATGTCCGCCATCCGCCTGCTGGGTGAGGTGAAGGGAATGCAGATCATGCTGGCACAGATCGCCAATGACCCCGAGACCGAGATCGCCCAGCAAGCCTTTGCGGCGTTGGGCGTCGCCGTGGTGCGTCACGGCCCGGAACTGGATGAACGCCAGCTTGTCGATCTGATTACCCAGGGCCTGTCGCACACGGATTCGGCCCTTTCGCTGCAAGCCCTGAAGTTGTTGCAACAGGCGAACCTGCCGCCGCAGGACGCGTTGCGCGGCAAATTGCGGGCGATGGTGAAAACCGGGGATACCCCGTTCCGCATCGACGCCATGCACGTCCTGACCAGATGGGATGGCGCCCCGGACGTCGCGCGCAGCCTGCTGGATGATGTATCGGCCCCGGTGCGTCAGGCGGCTATGCGGCGGCTGTCCGAGATGGCGCCGGATCAGGCGGGAGCGGCCATCGTGCCCTTCCTGCTGGCCAACCCCGAGCAGCGAATCGTGACCTATGTCAATGACAGTTCCCCGGCGGTGGTGTCCATTGGGCGCGAATTGCTGACCGGGCTGCGCGACGAAGACCGCCGCGCCCAGTGGCCGGTGATGATCAGCGCGTTAGCCGATCTGCTGGGAAATCCCTCGCAAGCGGCTTGAACCCGGAGGGATAGATGAAGATTTCGCTGAATTTGAGTGCAGCGATTATTGCAGGGGCGATGGTATTTTCCCCCGCCGCACAGGCCGAGGACATCCCCGAGGTCGCCGTAGTGCACCAGATCATAGACCTAAACGCAGACACTCCGGCCCACGCCTTCCGGTTCGAGCCAAAGATGCTGCACGTTCCGGCGGGATCGACCGTTCGTTTCAAAGGCTCGACGGGGCGGCATACGGTGACGTCGATCATTCGTATGATCCCTGTAGGTGCGCGCGCGTTCGAGATTCGCGGCAAGCCCGAGATGGATCTGACCTTTGACAAAGAGGGCGTCTACGGCATCCGTTGCCGCGTGCATGGGCGGCATGGCATGGTTATGCTGCTGATCGTGGGCGACCCGAGCTCGAACCTGGAAGAGGCGCGCGCCTACCTGCCCAAGTTAGGCGAGGCGGAACGTGCCGGATTTGAAGAGCTGTTCGAACAACTGGAGGATCAAAATGGCTGATGGATGCGCCTGCGACCGGCATGCTCATATGTATCTGACGGTGTCCGAAGCTCTGACCCGGGGTCTGGCCGTGGCCGATCCGGTTGCCGGTACCGAGACGCTGCCGCTGATCGACGCCATCGGCCGGGTGCTGGCCGAGGATTGCACCAGCAAAGTGGACATGCCCGCCTTCGACAACTCGGCCATGGATGGCTATGCGGTACGAACGACGGAACTGGGCGATGGTCCAGTGTTTGACCTGCCGGTCGCCGGGCGCGTGGCCGCGGGCGACAGCGGTGCCCATGATGCGCCCGCAGGCACAGCGCTACGGATTTTCACCGGCGCCCTGGTGCCAGCGGATTTCGACGCCGTGCTGATGCAGGAGGATTGCGAGACCACCGCTGACGGTGTTCGTTTTACGCGCCGTCCTAAGCCCGGCCAGCATATCCGCCGCGCGGGCGAGGACCTGAAAGCCGGTGCACCGATCTTGCGGCGCGGATGTGAGATCACCGCGCGCGAGGCTGCCGCGCTGGCCTCGGCCGGGTATGGCGTGGTCAGAGTATATCGCAAGCTCAAGGTCACGATCTTTTCGACCGGTAGCGAGTTGCGCCAGCCGGGCGAGGCTTTGGGGCCCGGTCAGATTTACAATTCGAACCGCTATATGCTGCGCGCGCTGCTGGACAAACCATGGATCGACCTGACCGACAAGGGCCCTGTTGAAGATGATCCCGAGCGGTTGGAGCAGGTGCTGCGCGCGGCCTGCGATACCTCCGATCTGATCGTCACGACGGGCGGCGTATCGGTTGGTGACGAAGACCACATGCCGCGCCTGTTTGCCGAAATCGGCGGTCAGACCGATGTGATGAAGGTTGCAATGAAGCCGGGTAAACCGATCATGTTCGGCCGCCGGGGCGACGCGCTCTATGTTGGTTTGCCGGGCAATCCGGTCTCGGCTTATGTGACCTGGCAGATAATCGGATCGCACATGATGGCGCGCCGGGCCGGTCTGCACCACGCTTCGCGCACGCCGGAACAGGCGGTTCTGGCCGAGCCGCTGGAACGTCGCGCCGGGCGTCAGGAATACCGCCCGGTCGTGATCGAGGGCACGTCGCCCGACGGCACCCCTCGGTTGCGCCTGATGGCGCCGTCCTATAGCGGTCGGGTCGCGTTGCTGGCGCAAGCGGATGGCTTGGCTGTCATTCCGGCTGAAACCGAAGCATTGCCGCTGGGCCACGGGTTGCAGTTCCTGCGATTCTGACACCGTTGGACAGGTCAGCCACGTTCTTGCAAGGGCCGGGCGGCAGCAGCTACAACTGTTTTGCGCCAGCTCAACAAGCCCGCCTGGACTCGATTATGGTTAAAGAACATATCCTTGTCGTCGATGATGACTCACAGATCACGTCCTTTCTGCAGCGCTATCTTGAAAAGCAGGGCTGCCGGGTCAGCTGTGCCGCAGACGGAAATGCGATGGATGCGATTCTGGAGAAATCCGAGATCGACCTGATCCTGCTGGATATCGGCCTGCCCGGGCGCAACGGATTCGATATCACACGCGAGCTGCGGGTGAGTTCCGACATTCCGATCATCGTTTTGTCGGGCCGGGATGAGATTTTCGACCGGGTTGTCGGGTTGGAGTTTGGGGCCGATGACTACATCACCAAACCTTTTGAGGCGCGCGAGGTGCTGGCTCGCATCCGCACTGTTCTGCGTCGGACCCGGCCCGAAGAGAAAGGGGCCAATGGGGCCGAGACGTCTCAGATCAAATTCGGCGATTGGGTGCTGAACGTGAATGAACGCACCCTGACGGCAACCGGTGCATGCGAAGCCACGCCTTTGACGACCACGGAATTCGATGTGCTGCTGGCTTTTGTGACCAACCCGCATATGGTCCTTTCCCGGGATCAACTGCTGGACAAGGCGCGCGGGCGTGAGACCATTGTTGGTGATCGAACCATAGACGTGCATGTGGCGCGGCTGCGCAAGAAGATCGAACCCGATCCCGCCGCGCCGACATTCATCAAGACGGTGCATGGTATCGGCTATTGCTTCGCCGCCAATGTGCGAAGAAGCTCGGCCTAGCTCAGATCCTTGAACATATAGGTTGTGGGCTCCAACCGGTTTTCGAGCGGGTTTCGGCAATAGTTCGGAATCTCTCCTGCGACCTGAAACCCCAGGCTTTGATACAGGATGAGCGACGGGTCAGTGCTGCGCGTGTCCAGCACCAACAGTGTTCGACCCAACTGGGTGGCGCGGTCTTGCAGCGTGGCCATCAGGGCCCGCCCCAGCCCTCGGCGCCGGGCCTCTGGGTGGACCAGCAGCTTGGCCACATCGGCGCGATGCGGTTGGTTGGGCATCGCCGCCGGGATCAACTGCACCGTGCCCACAACGCGCCCGCCGTCGCGGGCGACGAACAGATCTAATGCGCCGGTTTGAGTATTCGGCTGCACACGGTTCTGCCAATAGGCGCGGGCTTGATCCAGAGTGAAGGGCAGGATGAACCCGATACTGGCGCCGTCCTGCACACAGGCGTGCAGGATATCCGTCAGACCCTCCAAGGCTTCGTTAAAGCCGCTGTCGTCCAGACGCACGATCATATCAGCACCAGCAGGTATCGCGCCCCTCGGGCGGGCGTTGTTTCAAACCGGGTCGGGCCGGAAAGGTGATAGCGCAGGCAATCGCCGGCGTTTAGATCATGCGCCACCCCGTCTACCGTCAGCATCAAGGCACCATCCAGCATGATCAGATGGTGCTCCTGGCCGGGCTTCGGCGGGGTGTCATAGGTGATCACCGTGCCGGGCGGCAGATGGCCTTCCAGAACCTCGGCGCTGAGACCGGTGGCAGGCGGAGACACCGACCGGCGGGTAAACCCGGTTTCGGGATCGCACCATTCCGGTTGCCGTTCAAAGGGCGCGCGTGGGTCGAAACTGTCCTCGACCATCATCAGCAAGCGTGACATCGGCAAGCTATATGCGGCACACAACCGCCCCAGCGTTTCCGCGGTGGGGCTGACATCCCCCTTCTCCATCCGCGAGAGGGTGGCGCGGCTGATGCCACTGTGTTCGGCCAGTTGGTCCAGCGACCATCCGTGGCCCCGGCGCAGCTCATTCAGTCGGTTGGCAAGGCGGTTTGAGAGATCGTCCAGCATGGCTCAAATATGGGAATCACGTTCGTATATGAGATTATTGGCTAAAAATACGCGCTACGCAATAAGAAAGGGCGCAGAAATCTCTGCGCCCAGTCCACTGCTCGGGGTTTTTTTATCTAAGTCAGTTCCAGCCAGCCTCGTTGAAGATCTTCTGTGCTTCGGGCAGGTTCTTTGCAACTTCAGACAGGTTCACCTCATCGGCCTTGAACTCACCCAATGCCTTGACAGAGTCCACAAGCTCGACCCCTTCGACCGCCGGGAACTCGTCATTGCCGGCCGAGAAGTATTTCTGAGCCGAGTCGCTGGCCAGGTATTCCAGGAACAGGGTCGCGTTATCCTTGTTCGGAGCGTTTGCCGCCACACCGGCGCCGGACAGGTTCATATGCGCGCCGGTACTGTCCTGGTTGGGGAAGACCCAGCCGATCGAGTCGATGTCAGCGGACACACCCTTGACGTCCTTGCGGATGGCGCGGGCAAAGTAATAAGTGTTCGACACTGCGATGTCGCATTCACCCGAAACGATGCCGCGCAGCTGGTCGGTGTCGCCGCCCTGCGGGTCGCGCGCCATGTTGGCGACGATGCCTTCGGCCCATGCCTTGGCCGCCTCGGGGCCCTCATGGGTGATGATCGAGGCCAGCAGGGTCTGGTTGTAGGTGTTGCTGGACGACCGGATGCAGATCAGGCCCTTGTATTCCGGTTTGGCCAGATCGGCATAGGTGGCCGGTGGGTTGGTCACGTTTTCTTTGTCGTAAAAGATGATGCGGCCCCGCTGGGAAAAGCCAAACCATTCATTATCGACGTCCTGCAGATTGGCGGGAATGCGCTCTTCCAGAACCGCGCTGTCGATCGATTGCAGAATGCCCGCGTTCTTGGCCCGCGCCAGACGCGATGTATCGACGGTCAGCAGGATATCGGCAGGCGAGTTCGCCCCTTCGGCTTCCATACGGGCGATCAACTCATCAGCCTTGCCTTCGATACGGTTGATGGTGATGCCGGTCGCCTTTTCGAAGTCACCGTACAAGTTCTCGTCGGTGTCGTAGTGGCGCGAGGAATAAAGGTTCAGCTCACCTTCGGCAGCGGCAGAGGTTGCGATCAAAGCCGTAAGCGCGACGGCAACGCAGGTAGAGGATTTCAGCATCATGTGTCCCAACATTGAAAATCGTGGCGGGTATTAATCCGACTGATTTGGTCAATTAAACGATTCTGAGAGGGATGCAAGGAAATCCGACAAATTTAGTTGGTCAAAACGTCGCTGGCCTTTCATGCTGCACGCGCTGCTGTTAGGATCGACGCTGTCTGCTCTGTCTTCCTTCCGGTTGCGGCGGTGCGGGCGACGGCGCCGGCTCAGGATCTGGATCCTCCCCGAGCAGTGGTTCTTTGGTCAGCATGACCTGTGTTACAGCTTCCATGTATTTCTGCAGCATGACCGGCGGATCGGCCGGGGCGAGTTTGATGGTCAGCTTGCTTGCACCTTCCTGACTATAGGCATAGCGCGAGGAATAGCTGGCGTTGACTTGCGCTGCCACAGGCCCCCAGCCGCCTTTGACCGAAGCGCTGCCAGACGTCTCTTTCTGTTTGGTCATTGAGATCGCCATTTTGACTTCTATTTCGGCCTCCTGCACCGCATAGAATGCGGGGAGGAATCCCATCGACACGAGGCTGAATTCCTTGGCGGGGCCCTCGGGATTGGAGAGATCGGGAAGCTTGATTTTCTGATCGGCCATATATTTGGCCATATCGGTCGAATGACGATCCAGTTCGCTTTGTGACTCAGCGACCGAAAGTGCCAGCTTTTGAACCATTTCTGCAAAGGGAACGTTCAGAAGTTCCTGCCCGATACTCATTGTTCAAACTCCTTTTGAAATATTTGTGTTCACTCGATGATTTGCGTTTTTGACCGCCTTCGGACCGAAAAAGTAACTTTCGATGCGTTCTGGCTGACCGCCTGTTTCTTGGCGTTGGTTGCGATTTGGGCCTTACTGCCTTCTTGGCCCAGCCCCACCACGGCCTCGACCTTTACGTTGTCGATGGTAAACTCGCTGCTGCCGTCTGAACCGGCGAGGATCTGTTCGCCCAGCGCCTGTGAAAACTCCTGAGCGTTGACAACCTGAGTGTCATCGTCGCTCGAAGACATCTCTGACCGGCCCCCGGCCAACGGGCTTATGACCGGCGACCCCGCGCCCATCAGCATGCCGCCGCCACCTTCTTCCAGATCGTCAATCCGATCCTCCAAGTCCGAGATTGTCTGAAGCAAAGTGGCCTCGCGCTGCTCCATTGCGGTAAGGCGGTCAGCAAGTGACTGCAGCAGTGTCGTAAAGGCTTCGGGCAATTCGGTGACACGTACATCAATAGGTGGCCTCTTGGGGGCCTTAACCGTCTTACGTGCCATCGGTACCCCCCGTTGACCTGCTGTCATCTACTGGGCCCGGAGCAAAGCGCATGCGCATGGTCGATGCGCTTTTGGTGTCGACCGTATCGGTCTGGGTCAATTTCGGTCCAAAGAAGAAGGAGACGATTGCAGGTCGCTTGCCTGTTTCCGTTTTACTGCTAATCTCCATTACGACTTTCAACTCCACATCGACATCCTGCATGTGATAGAAGACTGGTGGGATGCCCATGTCGCGAAGTTCCTGCGGGTAGTTCTCTAGGGCGTTCAACTGGTCGAGGCTCAGTTGCTCGGCGGCTTGCGCCACGCTCCTACCAATATCCGCGACCATATCGGTCAGGGTCGTTCCGAGTATTTCACCGTCGGCCAAGTTGACCTCCCGTCATCGAAAATCCGGAGAACGTTAACACGAGAACGCTCTATCACAACGCGAAATATCAAAATCAAACTTGCCTTGCCTTCAACGGGGCTGAGCACAGAAAAAAATCTATAGTTGAAAAACAAAAAAAACCGCGCTCAGAGGCGCGGTTCTTTCAAACATTTATGTGCAATTCTCAGCCCTGGCGAGCTTTGAACTTGCGTTGCGTCTTGTTGATCACGTAGACGCGGCCTTTGCGACGCACAACCCGGCAATCACGGTGCCGGTTCTTGAGCGAGCGGAGCGAGTTCTTGACCTTCATTGGTCTGTCTCCAATCTGCGGCGCCTTCATCAAGGACGTGGCCAGCGCCTGGGTTAGTCGGGTGCCCCGGAATTCCGGAACAGTGAAACGATGGTGGGCGGTACAAGGATCGAACTTGTGACCCCTTCGATGTCAACGAAGTGCTCTACCGCTGAGCTAACCGCCCACTGAAACCTTTGCGTGCCCTGCCCCATAACGAAATGGGGCGCGGATCCCCGCGCCGGTAGCGGGGTCTATAAAAGGAGTCGCAAAGGGGTTCAAGGGGTTTGGTAGAACTATTTTCCGGTCTATGTTGAAACCGAACAAGGAGTCACCATGCAGAACACGCCCTATGTATTGGATATGCCCACCAGCCGCACGTCCTGCGTGGTGTTTTCCTCTCCGCATAGTGGCCGGAATTACCCTGAAACCATGCTCAGCCGCTCAGTTCTGAGCGAAAACGTGATTCGATCCTCGGAAGATGCCTTTGTGGATCAGTTGTTTTCCGCGGCGGCTGATTTTGGCGCGCCGTTGATCTCGGCTGTGATGCCGCGTGCCTATCTGGACCTGAACCGCAGCGCCGAAGAGCTGGACCCGGCACTGATTCAGGGCGCGCGCCGTCATGGGCACAACCCGCGCGTGGCTTCTGGGCTGGGGGTGATTCCCCGCGTGGTGGCGAATGGACGTGCGATTTACCGCGGCAAGCTGACGATGGATGAGGCCCGCCTGCGTATCGACACCATCTGGCGCCCGTATCACGCCCGCATCAAATCCCTGCTCGCCGAATCGCACAAGGCGTTCGGGCAGGCGATACTGGTCGATTGCCATTCGATGCCGCATGAGGCCGTTGCCATGGTCAGCAATCCAAGAACCAGACGGCCGGACGTTGTGCTGGGCGACAGGTTCGGGGCGTCGGCGTCGGTCGATGTGGTGGATCGGATCGAGGCGGCCTTTGTCGCCGCCGGGCTTAACGTTGCACGCAACACGCCGTTTGCCGGGGCTTACGTGACCCAGACCTATGGCCGCCCCACCCGTGATCAGCACGCGGTGCAGATCGAGATCGACCGGGCGCTGTATATGGACGAAGTCCGAATCGAGCCGAATGAGAACTTCGCTGCGTTTCAGGAGATTCTGCGCGAGATCATTCGGGACATTGCCGGTATCGGCGAGGAATCTCTGCATCTGGCCGCCGAGTGACCTCAGCGCAGGGCGCGGCCTTTCACAATCGCATCGCTGCCAAAGCGACGTCGGATCTCATCGGTGGCCCGCTCAGCTTGTGACCTCTGGGTGGCGCCGGGGTCCAGCAGGTCACCTGATATGTCCGCTTGCGATTCAGCGCACAGATCGGACAGGCCAACGCCCAGCAAACGATAGGGGCCTTGATCCCCGACCTGATCGAACAACCCCCGTGCGGTGCGATAAATCCGGTCGGCGATCTGCGTCGCGTCCCGCAGGGACAGGCGGCGAGTGATGATCTTGTGATTGGCGCGTTTCAGTTTCAGCGTGATGACCCGTCCGGCCAGCGCCTTGGCCTTGGCGCGGTCGGCTACCTTTTCCGACATGCGCCACAAGTGGCCGTCCAGAATGTCCAGACTGGCGGTGTCTTCGAAGAACGTGGTCTCGTTGCTGATCGATTTCATCGGCTCGTGCGCCGAGACGCGTCGCTTGTCCTGCCCGCGGGCCAGATGCCACAGCCGGTAACCCATAGATCCGAACCGCGCGGTCAGCGCCTCTTGGTCCCAGCGCAACAGGTCGGAAAAGCTGCGGATGCCTGCGCGGTCCAGAGATTCCTGTGCGGCCGGGCCGATGCCCCAGATCAGCCGCACCGGTTTGTCATACAGGAAGTCCGCCGTCTCGGCCTGACCGATCACTGAAAACCCGCGCGGTTTGTCGAGGTCGGACGCGACCTTGGCCAGAAATTTATTATGCGACAGGCCGATCGAGCCGGTCACGCCCAGCTCATCTTTCATCCGTTTCACCAGCCGCGCCAGCATCACGGCAGGCGGTGCACCGTGCAGGCGTTCGGTGCCGGACAGGTCCATGAAGGCCTCGTCCAATGACAACGGTTCGACCACCGGGGTCAGTTCATCCATCATCTTGCGGATTTCGCGCGAGACCTCGGCATAGACCGACATGCGCGGCTTGATCACCACGGCATCGGGGCAGAGGTGCAGGGCCTTGAACATCGGCATGGCCGAGCGCACCCCGCGAATGCGCGCGACATAGCAGGCGGTGGACACAACACCCCGTTTGCCGCCTCCGATGATCACCGGCTTGTCGGCCAGTTCAGGATTGTCGCGTTTCTCGACCGAGGCATAAAAGGCGTCGCAATCCATATGCGCGATGGTCAGATCGAACAGTTCCGGATGTGTTTTAACTCGCGGGCTGCCGCAGGCAGGGCAGCGCCGTTCGTCGGTAAATGTGGTCAGGCAATCTCGGCAGAGACCGGGCATGCAATTTTCCCGCCTTCCGTGCGATCCAATCAGCGGCTTACTTATACCAGCCCCGACTGCTGCGCAAAGTGCCAGCGGATGCAAAAGTTACAGTGATGTTCGGAAGAAGACCCCCCGCGAAGAGGCGGGGGGAGGTGACGGACCTCAGGAAGAGACGGTCCGCGGGGAGTATCACGACCCTAGAATCGCTCAAAATCACGGGTTTCGATAGGACCCAGGTCACAGAAGAAAAACTCGAGTTTTTCATGTGTGTTTTCGGGCACAGGGACGATTTGGCGCGGATCAGCCGGAAAGTGACGCGAGGTCAACCATTTGACGGCACTTTTTGGCGCGAAAATCCGCCGATCTGGCGGGGTGCTTCAGTCCTGTGTCAAGGAATTTAACTCTGCAAGAACCGCCTCAGCGGCCGCTTTCGGATCCTCGGCCTGATAGATCGGGCGTCCGACAACGATGTGATCGGCACCGTTGCCGATGGCGCTGGCCGGGGTGGCCACACGTTTCTGGTCGCCGAGGGCTGCGCCAGCCGGGCGGACGCCAGGTGTGACGATCAGGCGGCCCTCGGCCTGCGGCAGAGCGCGGATCAAGGCGGCTTCCTGCGGGCTGGCGATTACACCATCGGCGCCGGCTTCTAGTGCTTTGGCCGCGCGTTCGACAACCAGATCCTGCACGTCGCCCTGTTTCAGCAGGCTGGCATCCAGATCGTCCCGGTTCAGCGAAGTCAGGATGGTCACCGCCAGAATCTTGAGGTCCTTGCCCGCAGCCCCCTCTTTGGCGGCGCGCACCACATGCGGGTCACCATGCACGGTCAGGAAATCCAGATCGAACTGCGCCAGCCCCCGTACGGCGTTTTCCACCGTGTTGCCGATATCGAACAGCTTCATGTCCAGAAAGATGCGCTTACCATGATCCTGTTTCAGCTCATTGGCCAGGGCCAAACCGCCACCGGTCAGCATCCCCAGCCCGATCTTGTAGAAGGACACCGCGTCGCCCAGTCGCTCGGCCATGGCCAAACCCTTCAGGGCGTTCGGGACATCAAGGGCAACGATCAGGCGTTCATCGGACATGGGGCAAGCTCCTTTTTGGCAAACGTCTGCGTCCTAGCGGGTTCGGGCGCCTCTGTCCATGCGGGACCGAAGGGTGATGAAAATCAACCCGCAAAAACCGGACTGTGATATGGTGCCGGACATTCAATGGCGCATTTCAGATGGGGGAGAATATGAAAGCACGGATTGGAGTTGGACTCGTTCTGGTATTGGCGGCGTGTCAGGACATGCCGCTGGAGACAGAGGCTGCAGACACTTTCATCGTGTCACCAACAAATGATGATCTGCGTCTTGTGCGCGGATATCGTTCAACCGATGACGATTGTCAGCTGACCGGGGAAACAGCCTTTACAATCGATTTCTTAGATGATGCCGCGGATCTTGTATCCTGCCCGACAGGAAGCGATGCGGCGAAATCCTTGGTCGAGATGTATGGTGCGCGGCAGGTGGCGGCAACCGGAGGCTATTCAGTCTTTACCGTTCCTCGGCGATAGACCGCCCCGGGCGTGACCGATCCCAGGAAAAAAGCGACGTCAGCCTGTCAGCCATTTCTGCCAGGATATTGATACTCCTCAGCCTACGCAGCGTTACACGATATTCTTTGCCTTCGACGATCTTCATCGAGTTGGTAAGGTGTGGCACGGCTTTCAGCACGGTATTGCTCGGGGGAACGGGCGTGTCACTGTCTCGCATTGCGCAGACGAGTTGACTTTGCGGCGTTGCGCGCCCCCCACTTGATCAAAGCGTTGTGGCGGTAACTGCTGTCCTGCACCGGTGCTTCGCGCAACGTCTCGAAATCGGCCTCCAGAGCGTCAGATCGCTGTTGTATGGATGTCCTGTTGGCCAGTGGAAAGTGAATCCGCGCAAGTTCGGGGGCGTGGACCCAAGGATGGAAGGCCCCGTGTGCGCCCAGGGAAAACTTGATCGGTTTGCTCAAGGCAAAGGGCTTGGAACAGCGCGTCGAAATCCTGAGCTGCATCCGGTCCTCTGGCAGCGGCTCGACCTCGAACTCCACCGCCCCCACGACGCTTTGCGGCAGTTGGCTTTCCAAAACCTGAAGCAAGGTCTGCTCGGGCCGTGTCGACAGCACGATTTCATCCAGGTCTCCGCATAGCACCCAATCATGCGAATTGTGAAGAACAGCGCAGATATCGGTGAGCATCCGGCAGCGTTGTTTATCAAAATCCCCCGGCAACTGATTGCGCGGAATTCTGATCAGGTAGCAGTCTTTCGCCAGTTCAGAATGAACGTCGTCGTTGCCATGACCAATGATATTCATGTTTTGCGTTCCGAGCAGCTGGCCATAATACTCAATCCATTTCGATAAGTACCAATGATCATTTTTAACCATCGTGACGGCGCTAACTTTCAACCCAAACTCTCCTGTCAAGGACGCGAAACCAATTGAGCGTGAATCTCCGGGCAAGGCCAAAGGTTTTGATGAGTTTCCGTCATTTCGGCCTTTTGGGCTCTCCCGGCATTGCGACGTGTTCCCTCGAGTTGATTCCGGCAACCGGCTCATTGTGCGTGGAGAGAGAAGAAAACACAGAGGTTTTTGCGTATGCTATGTCTTGAAAGAGTTTAGAAATTCACCAGATTGAATGCGAGGCCTAGACCGACGCGTGCCGCCAAGCGGGCGCATCACAATCGGGGCGCTTGAGAGAAGGAGAAAAGTATGGACTTGAACAAGTTCACCGAGCGGGCACGAGGGTTCGTGCAGGCGGCGCAGACGATAGCGCTGCGCGAGGGGCACCAAAGGTTGGAGCCCACACATATTTTAAAGGCATTGATGGATGATGATCAGGGGCTTGCCAGCAACTTGATCACACGCGCTGGCGGCGCCCCCAATCGCGTGGTCGAAGCGTTGGATGCCGCGATGGCCAAGATTCCGAAGGTCAGCGGCGATGCGAGCCAGATCTACATGGACGGCCAGACCGCCAAGGTTCTGGACGAGGCTGCAAAGATAGCCACCAAGGCGGGCGACAGCTTTGTGCCGGTCGAACGCGTGTTGATGGCGCTGTGCATGGTGAAATCCAAGGCCAAGGAGGCATTGGAAGCTGGTGCCGTTTCTGCCCAGAAACTGAACGAGGCTATCAACGACATTCGCAAGGGCCGCACCGCTGACAGTGCGTCGGCAGAAGAAGGGTATGATGCGCTCAAGAAATACGCGCGCGATCTGACCGAGGCTGCGGCTGAAGGCAAAATCGACCCGATTATTGGGCGTGACGAGGAAATCCGCCGCTCGATGCAGGTTCTGTCACGCCGCACCAAGAACAATCCGGTTCTGATCGGTGAACCCGGTGTCGGTAAGACTGCAATCGCCGAGGGTATGGCCCTGCGCATCATCAACGGTGACGTGCCGGAATCGCTGAAGGACAAGAAGCTGCTGGCGCTCGACATGGGCGCGCTGATCGCCGGTGCGAAATACCGCGGCGAGTTCGAAGAACGCCTGAAGGCTGTTCTGACCGAAGTCACCGAGGCCGCTGGTGAGATCATCCTGTTCATCGATGAGATGCACACGCTGGTCGGTGCCGGGAAATCCGACGGTGCGATGGACGCCGCCAACCTGATCAAGCCTGCGCTTGCTCGGGGTGAGTTGCATTGTATCGGCGCGACCACGCTGGACGAGTACCGCAAATACGTTGAAAAAGACGCGGCCCTTGCGCGTCGGTTCCAGCCTGTGATGGTCACCGAACCGACCGTCGAGGACACGATCAGCATTCTGCGCGGTATCAAGGAAAAGTACGAGTTGCACCACGGAGTGCGCATCTCGGACTCGGCGCTGGTGTCGGCGGCGACCTTGTCACATCGCTATATCACCGACCGGTTCCTGCCGGACAAAGCCATCGACTTGGTCGATGAGGCCGCGTCGCGGTTGCGGATGGAGGTAGACTCCAAGCCGGAAGAGCTGGATCAACTGGATCGCCAGATCCTGCAGATGCAGATCGAGGAAGAGGCGTTGAAGCTTGAAGATGATGCGGCTTCCAAAGATCGTCTGGAAACCTTGCAAAAGGATCTGGCTGACCTGCAGGAGCAATCCGCCGAGATGACCGCCCAATGGCAGGCCGAACGTGACAAGCTCGCAGGCGCACGGGATCTGAAGGAACAGCTCGACAAGGCGCGGGCTGATCTGGAGATCGCCAAGCGGGAAGGCAATCTGGCGAAAGCGGGTGAGCTGTCCTATGGCGTCATCCCTGAGCTTGAGAAAAAGCTGACCGAGGCTGAGAACGCCGAAAGCAGCCAGATGATGGCCGAGGAAACGGTGCGTCCGGAACAGATCGCTTCGGTGGTCGAACGTTGGACCGGTATCCCGACCTCGAAAATGCTGGAAGGTGAGCGCGAAAAGCTGCTGCGGATGGAAGACGATCTGCATTCCCGCGTGATCGGTCAGGATGCGGCGGTGACCGCCGTTGCCAACGCCGTGCGCCGTGCGCGTGCAGGGCTGAATGACGAGGGTCGCCCGCTGGGCTCGTTTCTGTTCCTCGGGCCGACCGGCGTGGGTAAGACCGAGCTGACCAAGGCGGTGGCGAACTTCCTGTTCGACGACGACAACGCGATGGTACGTATCGACATGTCCGAGTTCATGGAGAAACACGCGGTTGCCCGTCTGATCGGTGCCCCTCCGGGCTATGTCGGTTATGACGAAGGCGGCGTTCTGACCGAAGCGGTGCGGCGCAGACCCTATCAGGTCGTGCTGTTCGATGAGGTCGAAAAGGCGCATCCGGATGTGTTCAACGTGCTGCTGCAGGTTCTGGACGATGGTGTTCTGACCGATGGTCAGGGTCGTACCGTGGACTTCAAACAGACGCTGATCATTCTGACTTCGAACCTTGGGTCTCAGGCGCTCAGCCAGTTGCCCGAAGGAGCGGACAGCGCGCAGGCGCGACGCGATGTGATGGATGCGGTCCGGGCGCATTTCCGGCCAGAATTCCTGAACCGTCTGGACGAGACCATCATCTTTGACCGGCTCAAGCGGGCCGATATGGATGGTATCGTCGATATCCAGATGGCACGCCTGCAGAAACGTCTGGCCGCCCGGAAGATCGAGTTGGTGCTGGACGATGGCGCGAAGGAATGGCTGGCCAATGAAGGCTATGACCCGGTCTTTGGTGCACGTCCGCTGAAACGCGTGATTCAGCGCGCCTTGCAGAACCCGCTCGCCGAAGCCTTGTTGGCCGGCGAGATCAAGGATGGTGAGACCGTTCCGGTCACGGCCGGAACAGATGGCCTGATCATCGGTGACCGGCTGGGAACGTCGGAACGGCCCCGCCCGGATGACGCCGTGGTGCACTAACGAAGGCCCGAAAACAGAAAGACCCGCCACCCCGGCGGGTCTTTTTCTTATGTCCCGGCAAATTGCTGGTTCAGGAATTCCGCGATTTCCGTCAGGGACGCTTCCGCCTCGGGGATATCCGGGTAAAATTCGAACACGTGCCACATGCCCTCCCAGATGCGCAGAGTGCAGTCCGCACCCGCATTGCGCAGGAGATGATCCAGACGCACGCAACCGCTCAGCAGATGATCGCGGGTTCCGCTGGTCAGGAAGACGGGTGGAAAATCGGCGTCGAACGGGCCATAGATCGGTGAAATGTCGGGATGTGTCAGGTCGGTTTTACCCGGTGCGTAGCAGGACCGGAAAAACTCGACCTCGGTCTGGTTGAGGAACGGGTCCCGATCCGCCCGGCCGCTGTCACCGGGATTGTGCTGATCGACAAATGGCGACAGCAGGGCCAATGCCCTTGGTTGCGGCCCGCTGGTCGCACGCAGCCGGTGAAGCGCCGCCAGCGCCAGATTGCCGCCAGCGGATTCCCCGCACAGGCAAGCGCTGGGTGTTCCGGCCAGAACGGAAGAGATCACCGCGGTACAGGCGTCAAGTGCTGCCGGGTAGGGGTGTTCTGGGGCCAGCGGGTAGTGGGGCGCAATCACAACGGCACGGGTTTTATCCGCGAGCGAGGCGGAAATCGGCAGATCCTCGAACGGGCTGCCCAAGGTAAAGCCGCCCCCGAACAGGTAGACAAGTTTGTGGCCATTACGCGGTTCAGGTGGCGTGATGATCATGCATTGAACGCCTGCGATTGTCTGCTCGGACAGGGTGACGCCGGTTTTTTCAAGAACCAAAGCGCACCCCTTTTCGCCTTGCTCGCGCAACATGGCTCGAAATTCGTTTAGGGGCAGGCTCAGATCGCGGCTCGAAGCTTGGGCGGCAAAAGCCTGTGCCTCGGGGCTGATCAGGGCAAGGTTTGGCAAAGGATGGTCTTTGGTCTTGGTCATATTGGAAGCTTGGAAAGCGGGCCCTGAAACGGCTTTATATCAGTGCAAATATTCGTGCCGGACCGCCCGTGCCGCCGACATGTTTGGGGGCGCCGATGACCAGCGTGGCGCCGGCGGCAGGTACCCGATCCAGACTGGCCATGTTTTCGATCCCAAAGCGGCCGGTTGGCAACCAGGCATAGTGCGTGGCGAAATCCGTAGAAATGCCGTGGTCCAGAGACAAGGTGTCCGATGCAATCGAGCGCGCGCCGGTTTCTTCCATCAACATCTGCGCAGCCTCAACGTGGAAACCGGGATAATGCTGTGCTTGACCGTCAAACCCGCGATAAGCGTCACTATCGGCCTTGGCAGCCCAGCCGGAATACAGCGCGACACAAGCGCCGTCCGGAATGTCGCCATTGGCCGACATCCACGCCCTCAGGTCGTCTGGGGTGAGCAGCGTATCCACGTCTTCGGCTGCGCGGGCCGCGATGTCCACGACACAGAGTGGAGCGACAAGATCCGAGACCGGGATTTCCTCTACCGAGGCCCCATCGACGGAAAAATGCAAAGGTGCATCAATATGCGTGCCGGTGTGTTCATTCACTATCATTCGCTGCACGTTGAAGCCATGGTCCGCGAAATTGAATACCTGTTCGGACGCGTATCCCGGCTCTCCGAAATACGTCGGGAAATCGGCGCTGAGCGGATGGGTCATGTCCTCGATACCGCCGTGACCTGCAGCCAGTGCCGCGGGCGCGGCAGCTCCGGTTGCGGCGGCTACGCCGGTGGCAGCAGCGGCTTTGAAAAACCCGCGCCGCGACAGCATACGGTCCTTGACGGCGTTCATTACGCAAATGTCACACATTCGTCTTCTCCCTCTGAGGTTCTTCAACTGTTCGGATGCGCAGGCCATCCGCTTTCGTCTTCAGTTCCTGAGGATCAGCCTGCATTTTTGCTGCAAGCGTTGTAAAGTCCGGGTTGGCCGCAGGTGCCGCCACCGTCACGCCCCCGAGCGCGCGCAGATCGGTTTTAATAGTTGCCCGTCTGGCGGCTTTTGCGCAGGGCGCGCAGGTCTTCCGCGCTCATCCGTGGGGCGTCCTCGGCGCTTTGCTCGGGCTTTAGATTGGCCTCAATCACCTCGGCCAGTTTCGGAGCTGTGTCGCGCAAACGCAGATACCCCAGAACGCCGCCTGCGCATTGCAGGCTGAAAACCCAGGTTCCAATCAGCATATAGACGACGAACAGACCGATCAGCGACCAGATGGGCCGGATGGATGCCATGCCCTTTGTCATGTCTTCAAGCTCTTGCAGGTCAGCCTGCAACGACCCGAAATAGTCCATGGCAATCAACAACGCGATAAGAAGCGCATGCAGGACGAACATCCCCACGTAGCTGAAGATGGTCAGCGCAAACAACGGGCCGAACGACGCCCGAAAATGCCGGAAAGGCGTATAGTGCATACCGTCCGGGTCCCGCCCGATCGAAGCGGATGTGATCGGCACAAGCAGGCTGGCCCGGATCGAGCATATGGACAAAAAGACCGCAAGCAGCCCCAGCAACCCCGGAAGTGCCCAGGACGGGTCCACATATTCAAGCGCCAGGTCGGCGACCTCACTCTGCTGCAGAACGTCGGGTGAAATCACGAAAACCGAGGCCGCAATAACCACGCCCAGGATGAGGGTTACGCTCACGCCCTCGACGGCGCCGTAGATCACCGCCGGGGTGAACAGCCCCTTGATGCTTGTGCTGGGTTTCACACCTTTGACCTGCAGACCCATCCTTGTCCCGATCAGGGTCGGGACGACGCTGGAAGAGGCCATGATCAGGAAGGTTACAATGAATGCAAATGGCGGGAAAATAAGGCCCAGCAATAGCCCAACCAAGGTTCCGAACAGGTTATAGATGGCTAGACCGATAAGCATGACCGGCAAGACAACCGCCATGCGCCAGAAAATGGAAAGGGACAAAGGGAAGGCTTGGGCAAACAGCACTGCAATAATCTCTGATCGGTATTCGTCTATGTTTCGGCGTATCGAAGCCGTACAGGCTGCGCCAGTGCTTTTCCAAAGCGATGTCAAATGCCATGCCGCTATGTGTCATTTTGGAATCGCGTTGACGGAGCTGCGGAACTGTGGCCGCGCCCGATACGTTACAATCTCGTCTCTCAATCGTGACGCCTGTTTCCTTGGCTCTGTGCTATCAGCGGATTACCTCATACCCGAGTAAGTTTGACGACTGGAGACATACATGGCGCATCGCTGGACCAATTCACTGACACAGGCCGACGTCACCCCGCGGGTGGCGTTTCTGAACCGGCGGCAAGTCATGGCCGGGCTGGCAGGAGTCGGACTGGCGGGGATGACGCGTGGGGCCTCGGCGCAGGAGGCTCTGGAACCGAACACGTGGGAAGAGATCACCTCGTACAACAATTATTACGAGTTCGGGACCGGCAAAGACGATCCGGTCAAATATGCGGGTGCGCTGACAACCGAACCTTGGAGCATCAAGATCGACGGTCTGGTCGACAATCCCGGCGAGTATGACTTCAAAGACATTATGTCCGAGATGACGGTTGAGGAACGCATCTACCGCTTCCGCTGTGTCGAGGCCTGGTCGATGGTGATTCCGTGGAACGGGTTCGAACTGGCCGATCTGCTGAATATGGTCGGCGTGCAGGATGGCGCCAAATACGTGGCTTTTGAAACTGCCGTGATCCCCGATGAGATGCCGGGCGTGCGATATCCGATTCTGGACTGGCCCTATCGCGAAGGTCTGCGCCTGGATGAGGGCATGCATCCGCTGACCATCATGGCCACCGGCATCTACGGTCGTCCAATCCCGAACCAGAACGGCGCGCCGCTGCGTCTGGTGGTTCCGTGGAAATACGGCTTCAAGTCGATCAAGTCGATCGTGCGGATCACCCTGACCGATATCGAGCCGCCCACCAGTTGGAACATGTCCAACCCTCGCGAGTATGGCTTTTATAGTAATGTAAACCCGAACGTGGATCACCCGCGCTGGTCTCAGGCCTCGGAACGTCAGATCGGCGGTGGTCTCTTTGCCAAGCGGGTTCCGACGCTGATGTTCAATGGCTACGAGAAAGAAGTCGCGGGCCTGTATGAGGGCATGGATCTGGCGGAATACTATTAAGCCTATGCAACGGGTGAATCAGATATTGCGTCGTATTCCCGTCTGGGCGGTGTATCTGTTGGGGGTGCTCCCGGCACCGTGGCTGTTCTATCAGGCCCTGACCGGTGGCTTGGGCGTGGAGCCGATCGAGGCGCTGGAACACCGGTACGGAGAACTGGCGCTGCAACTGTTGATCGCAGTGCTGTCGATTTCTCCGCTGCGGCGGTTCCTCGGGCTGAACCTGTTGAAGTTCCGCCGTGCCCTTGGCGTACTGACATTTACCTATGTCAGCCTGCACCTGCTGGTGTGGTTGGTTCTGGATGTTCAAGTGCCCAGCCAGATCTGGGCTGATATTGTCAAACGTCCTTATATTACGGTTGGCATGGCCGCGTTCACCCTGATGCTGCCGCTGGCGGTGACATCGAACAATCTGTCCCTGCGCAAACTGGGGCCTCGTTGGCGCAGTCTGCAACGTCTGGTCTTCCCGGCAGCGGTTCTGGGGGGGCTGCACTACGTCATGCTGGCCAAGGGATTTCAGATCGAACCGCTGGTCTATTTGTCCCTGATCATTGGCTTGTTGCTGTTGCGTCTTCCGGGTGCGGGTTTGCTGAATCGGCCGCGTGAGGTCGATTCCGCCTGACTCGCTACCGAGTCTGTGGGTAATTCTGTGTAAAAGCCGAGATTCGGGGTGTGCCCCTTACAAAAACGCGCGCTTGGTTCAATTTGAAGCAATTCAAAACATTGATTTATTTGAATTAAATTTGATTTCGCGATTTTTTGCAGATTTCTTGTTTTTTCTGCTTGCGGCTAGTGCTGGTTATACTTAGAACCCCCTTCACCGGCGCTGCTGAGGCGGTGCTGACGGGTTGGAGAGACGGCCTGACGGACTGGAAAGACGGTTGAGACG
>NZ_JBXWMF010000018.1:0-105471 GCF_059609725.1 Ruegeria sp. YTSC199 | reverse complement strand
GTGGCGACAACGGCAATGACGGTGGCGACAACGGCAATGACGGTGGCGACAACGGCAATGACGGTGGCGACAACGGCAATGACGGTGGCGACAACGGCGGCGGCGGCAATAACGGCGGCGGTGGCAACAACGGTGGCGGCGGTAACTCCGGAAACGGCAACGGCGGCAACAACGGTGGCGGCGGTAACTCCGGAAACGGCAACGGCGGCAACAACGGCGGCGGCGGAAATTCCGGCAACGGCAACGGCGGCAACAACGGTGGTGGCGGTAATTCCGGAAACGGCAACGGCGGCAACAACGGTGGTGGCGGTAATTCCGGCAACGGCAACGGCGGCAACAACGGTGGTGGCGGAAATTCCGGCAACGGCAACGGCGGCAACAACGGTGATGGCGGAAATTCCGGCAACGGCAACGGCGGCAACAACGGTGGTGGCGGCAACTCCGGAAACGGCAACGGCGGCAACAACGGTGGTGGCGGCAACTCCGGAAACGGCAACGGCGGCAACAACGGTGGTGGTAGCGGCGGCAACGCCGGTGGCGCTGGTACTGGCGGCGGCGACGGCGGCGGCAATTCTGGTGGTGCCGGCAAAGGCGGTGTTTTTTAAATGAAAACCTTCTGGCTTGCGTCACGATTCAATATGTGGCGCAACCAAATCCCATAAACAAAGCCGTAAAGATGGAAAGGGCGACACTCGTGTCGCCCTGGCTCATGTCTCAACAACCCGAGTATTCAACAGATGATGTATCAACTGCGGCTGTAAACCCCAACCCAACCACTGGGCTTCCGCGGGTTCTGCATCCGAAGGAACAAATACCGCGTTGCCGACCATGGCTTGATTTTATCGGTGAGATTATCCAACACCAAGTCACCTGCAGCCGAGCGGTACACAAGGACAGCATGAGCATTGCGCTGCCTATCCAAAACAGTCGCGATAAGCAATTTACTCGGATCGACCCCGGCGCGAATAAGATCTCTTTTCTTCAGTAGGGCGAAGTCTTCGCAATCTCCGCCCCGGGACGTCGGCAACGCCCATCTTTCAGCTGTCCGATACTGCGACTGATCCGTCACCGAGCGTGTTGTCGCGTTGACCTGGCGATTGACCCGCTGGATTATCTGCATTTCCTGTTGGCTGGACATGGATGCAGCGGCCTTACCGGAACAGGCCCAATTGTACTGACGGCACAATTGACGCGCGCCCGACGGCGGCGGCGATGCGGAAACGATCTTTAGAAAGTCGCCTTCGCTTGCATCAGCAGCGGTACCTGCGCCCAAAGCGCTTACCGCCAGCGCGGCCACTGCGATCAGTCGCCCCACGGATGAGGTCAACCGCGCAACAACGGCTCTGAATTCAGTGCTCAACGGTTTCATGCCTGTTCCTCGATCCACATTTATCCACGCGACTGCGAAAAAACGGGACCGTAGATTGTTCTGCTAACTATCAGTGCACGGGGCCGTTTGCGCAATCTGCAGCGAGGTTGCAAGTGAAATGAGGCAGAAATTCGTCCCGTGTTTTGACCATTTCAGGCAAGAATTGAGAGAAGTTGGCCACAATCTAAGGGTGACCTTACGTAAACTCTTCACCCGACATCCGCGATAAGCACTTGAAAAGCTTAACAGCAATCTGAAATGAAAAAGGTCAGGCGGCCATCCGGGCCGCCTGTTTCATTCGTTGGCTGATTTTCGCTCAGCCCGCCAAATTCCGGCATAAGTATGCCAAAGTGATTCTAGTCAGTGATCTCGACAACGACCAATTCACGCTCGCTGGCGCCACGGGCGTGGTCCAATGCCCGCTGATATTCGGGGGATTCGTAGCACTCCACCGCGGCTTCAACAGAGGGGAAACGGGCAACCACGTTGCGGGGCCGTTCTTTCCCTTCAAGCTGCACATATCGCGCCGCGCGGGCGATGAATTCGCCCCCGTGCTTGGCAAGCGCTGGGCCTGCCAACTCGGCATATTTTCCATAGGCCTCGGCGTCGGTCACAGTGACATGGGCTATCCAGAGTGCAGGCATGTTATCCTCCCAATACTTGCTCAGCGGCTTTTATCGCCGCGTCCGAATTCGTGGCATCACGGCCACCGCCCTGCGCCATGTCAGGGCGTCCGCCGCCACCTTTACCGCCCAACTCGACCACCGCGGCCCGGACTAGATCAACGGCCGAGACCTTGTCTGTCAGGTCTGAAGTCACACCGGCCGCAACCGCAGCCTTGCCACCGGCATCGGCAATCAGCAAAACCGCGCCCGATCCCAATCGGCTTTTGTGTTCGTCGATCAAAGCAGGCAGATCTTTGCCGGACACGCCACTCAGAGCCTGAGCCAGGAATGGCACTCCGTTCACGTCGCGGGCCTCGGCACCGCCCTGCCCCGAGCCTCCTGCCATCGCCAGATCACGGCGCAGCTGTGCGACTTCATTTTGCAGGGCTTTACGCTCATCCAGCAAGGATTTGACCCGGCTCACCACGTCGTCCGGCTGTGCCTTCAACTCAGTCGCAATTTGACCAAGCCGTTGATCTTGTGACGAAAGATGTAGGAAAGCCTCTTCTCCGGTCAGCGCCTCGATCCGGCGCACACCGGCACTGCTGGCGCTGTCACCTAGAACCACGAACGTGCCGATATCGCCAGTCTGCCTCACATGCGTCCCACCGCAAAGCTCGATCGACCAGGTTTCGCCGTCATGTCCCTTGCCCGTCGGGGCCTTACCCATCGAGACCACACGAACCTCGTCGCCGTATTTCTCACCAAACAGCGCCTGGGCACCCAGACCCCGTGCATCATCCGGCGTCATGATCCGGGTTTCGACGGTCGAGTTTTGGCGGATGAACTCATTCACCTCGCGTTCGACTTTCTGGATCTCGTCAGGGCTCAGCGCCTTGGAATGACTGAAGTCGAACCGCAGCCGGTCCGATGCGTTCAGCGACCCGCGCTGCGCCACATGATCGCCCAGCGTTTCGCGCAGTGCCTCGTGCAGCAGGTGCGTGGCCGAATGGTTTGCCTGGATCGCGGTGCGGCGCGCGTGATCAACTTGCAACTCGACCGCGTCGCCTTTCGACAATGTGCCCTGGCTGACCGTCACCCGATGCGCATAAACCTTGCCTTCGGCAAACTTGCGCGTATCTTCAACCTTGGCCACATCCTGCATATTCTCGAGACGCCGGATTTCCCCGGTATCACCAACCTGGCCACCGGCTTCGCCATAGAAAGGCGTCTGGTTCACCACGACCCAGCCGGTGCCGCCCTGTTCAATCTTGTCGACCAGCTCACCGTCGATGACCAGCGCGGCCACCTGCCCTTCGGCTTTCTCGGTATCATAGCCGAGGAAATCCGTGGCCCCGGCACTGTCCATCACGTCAAACCAAACGGCCTGATCGGCAGCTTCGCCCGACCCGGCCCAAGCGGCGCGCGCTTTGGCTTTTTGTTCAGCCATGGCAGCGTCAAACCCATCCGTATCCACGGTCCGGCCTTTTTCCCGCAGCGCGTCCTGTGTCAGGTCCAACGGGAATCCATAGGTGTCATACAGCTTGAAGGCCGCCTCGCCAGACAGTGCAGCGCCATCAGGCAAGCCCGCGACCTCGTCATCCAACAGCTTCAGACCGCGGTCCAGCGTCTGCTTGAAGCGGGTTTCCTCAAGCAAAAGCGTCTCTTCGATCAGCGGCTGCGCCTGACCCAATTCGGAATACTGTGCGCCCATCAGTTGCACCAGCGTCGGCACCAGGCGGTACATCACCGGATCTTTCGCCCCCAGCAGATGCGCGTGACGCATTGCCCGGCGCATAATCCGGCGCAGTACGTAACCGCGACCGTCATTGCTGGGCATCACCCCGTCCGCAATCAGGAATGAGGTCGAACGCAGATGATCCGCGATAACCCGGTGATGGACGTTCTGATCTCCGTAAGGATCAACACCGGTCGCATCCGCCGAGGCCTCGATCAGCGTCTTGAACAGATCGGTGTCATAGTTGTCATGGCTGCCCTGCAATAACGCGCCAATCCGCTCCAGACCCATGCCGGTGTCGATTGATTGCATATCGAGTTCGACCATCGATCCGTCTTCGAACTGCTCGTTCTGCATGAAAACGATGTTCCAGATTTCGATGAACCGATCGCCATCTTCCTCGGCCGAGCCCGGAGGGCCGCCCCAGATGTGATCGCCGTGGTCATAGAAAATCTCGGTGCACGGGCCGCAAGGGCCGGTCGGACCCATCTGCCAGAAATTGTCATTGGTGGCGATGCGGATGATCCGGTCTTCGGGTACGCCGACCTTTTTCCAGATCTCGAAAGCCTCGTCATCTGTGTGGTAAACCGTGGCCAGCAAACGGCTCTTGTCGATGCCGAACTCCTTGGTGATCAGTTCCCAGGCAAATGGTATCGCGTCGCTCTTAAAGTAATCGCCGAAAGAGAAATTCCCCAGCATCTCAAAGAACGTGTGGTGCCGGGCGGTGTAGCCCACATTGTCCAGATCGTTGTGCTTGCCGCCCGCGCGCACACATTTCTGCGCCGTGGTCGCGCGCTGATAATCGCGCGTTTCCACTCCGGTAAACAGGTTCTTGAACTGCACCATGCCTGAGTTGACGAACATCAGCGTGGGGTCATTGCGGGGAACCAGAGGGCTGGACGACACCACCTCATGCCCCTGTTTGGCAAAGTAGTTCAGAAAGGTTGATCGGATATCGTTCAGCGTGGGCATAAGCTTCTCTCAGCGCGCAATCATAGTGTGTTGAAACGGGTTTATCCCTGTCCCTGCGGATAGTCCACAGCATTGGAGACGCTGAACGAAACAAGGCGGCCCAAGGGGCCGCCTTGCAATCAGAATTCTCAGAACGCTTTAGGCTTCGAGGATATCGTCATCTTCGGCCGCGCCGGGCGGCATATCGAACTCCAGCCCATGAGCAGCGCGAATCTTATCTTCGATCTCGAGCGCGGCACGGCTGTTGTCACGCAGGTATTGTTTGGCGTTCTCACGCCCCTGCCCGATCCGTTCGTCGCCATAGCTGAACCACGAACCCGATTTCTCAACCACTCCGGCTTTGACGCCCAGGTCCAGCAGCTCGCCCATTTTCGAGATTCCTTCGCCATACATGATGTCGAATTCCACCTGTTTGAACGGCGGCGCCACCTTATTCTTGACGACCTTGACGCGGGTCTGGTTGCCGACCACCTCGTCCCGGTCCTTGATTGCGCCGATACGGCGGATGTCCAGACGGACCGAACTGTAGAATTTCAGCGCATTACCACCGGTCGTGGTTTCCGGGCTGCCAAACATCACGCCGATCTTCATCCGAATCTGGTTGATGAAGATCACCATGCAGTTCGAGCGGCTGATCGAGCCGGTCAGCTTACGCATCGCCTGGCTCATCAGGCGGGCCTGAACGCCGACACTGCTGTCGCCCATATCGCCCTCAAGTTCCGATTTCGGCGTTAGAGCCGCCACCGAGTCGACCACGACCATATTCACCGCACCCGAACGAACCAGCGTGTCGGTAATCTCAAGCGCCTGTTCGCCGGTGTCGGGCTGAGAAATCAGCAGCTCATCCAGATCAACGCCCAGCTTACGGGCATATTGCGGGTCCAGCGCATGTTCCGCGTCGACGAACGCACAAACGCCACCGCGTTTCTGCTGTTCCGCAATACAGTGCAGCGTCAACGTGGTTTTACCTGAACTTTCCGGGCCATAAATCTCGACAATCCGGCCCATCGGCAGACCGCCGATCCCCAGCGCAATATCCAGACCCAGAGAGCCTGTCGAGCTTGCCTCGATGTCCTGCTTGGCGTCCTCGCCGAGCTTCATGATCGAGCCCTTGCCGAACTGCCGTTCAATCTGCGCCAGCGCGCTGTCGAGCGCCTTTTGCTTGTCCGCGTTTTTCTTGTCGCTCATCGTCAGAAGATCCGCCATTGTCCTGTCGCCTTCCCTTTTGTCACACCCTTGAACGGGCGGCAATCGCTGCTTTGTTCGCCTCTTGTTCCTTATGAGACCAAACAGAGAACATTTCAACTAAAACTTACAACACGTACTGTTCAGCAATTGTGTTAAAGAGTCGTTTACGCCAATCTGCGACAGTAACATAGATTGGCAAAGGGCGACTAAATGCTTGTTTTCTATAAGGAACGACTTGCGTTCCTAGCTGTCCCCAAAACAGGCAGCACGGCATACCACACCGCCCTGCGCGACCGCGCCGACTTTGTCGTGACCGGCCCACCAGAGTTGAAACACGCCCCCGTGCGGCGCTATGACCGTTTTTTTCAAAACATCTTTCGGAAAATGTACGACACCGAGATGGAAATCATGGCGGTTGTTCGCGAACCAATCGATTGGCTTGGCAGTTGGTACAGATTTCGCAGCCGGGATGATCGGATCGGGCATCCGCATTCCACGCGCGACCTCAGCTTTGACGACTTTGTGCAAGCCTATATGCAAAACCCGCGCCCCGAATTTGCCGATGTGGGCAGCCAGAGCCAGTTTTTTCGCACCCGGAGCAACGGTTTTAGCGCCAGCCACATCTTTAAATATGAAAACCAGGACAAGATCCTGGATTTCCTGCAGCACCGACTGAACACGCAGATCGATCTGAAACAGGAAAACGTTTCACCCCATCGCGAGCTGTTGCTGACGCCCGAGACGAAGCGCAATTTTCGCAATCGACACAAGGCTGAATTCGCTTGCCATGAGGCCGCGCTTTAGTTGATCTGCAGAAACACCGCCTCGGTCAGTTGATTCAGCGAGAACGGCTTGGGCAGGAAGGCGGAATTTGCGATCTCGGGCCCGGAATCGCCGAAGGCTCCCTCGGTATAGCCGGACATAAAAATCACACTTGTATCCGGCCGTGTCTCCATCGCCTTGCGCACCCAGGTCGGCCCGTCCATCCCGGGCATAACCACATCGGTGACAAAGACATCGACATTCAGCGCACCGTCTTCCAGCAGACGCAGCGCCTCTTCCGCCGACTCAGCCTCGAGCACGGTATAGCCCTTCAACCGCAGCGCACGTGTTGCAAAAGCCCGCACGGGCGCTTCGTCTTCGACCAGCAGAACAACCCCTTCGCCCTGACGAGCAGTTTGCGTGTCAGCGACGGGCATCGTATCCGGCTGGGCGTCTGGTGAGGCGACGGAGACAGGGAGGTAGACGATGAATTCCGTTCCATGCCCCTGAAAGCTGTCGACAAAAATGAAACCACCCGTTTGCTTGACGATCCCATATACTGTCGACAACCCCAGACCGGTGCCTTCCCCTGTACGTTTGGTGGTGTAAAACGGTTCGAACACCTTTTGCAGCTTATCAGCGGGGATGCCGACGCCGCTGTCGATCACCTTGACGGTGACATATTCGCCAGGCTGAACCGTCGCCCGGTCGCGCGAGAGTGGATCGGTCAGCACCACAACCTCGGTCTCGATCCGCACTTCGCCGCCATCAGGCATGGCATCTCGTGCGTTCACGACGAGGTTCATCAGAACCTGTTCCAGTTGCCGCTTGTCGGCACGCACAGGTTTCAGGACCGGATCGTGGCTTAGGATCAGGCGGACTTTCTCACCTACCAACCGGTTCAGTAGGTGGATCAAATCCGAGATCGTATCCCGCAAATCCAGCACCTCGGGCTGCAGTGTCTGTTTCCGGGAAAACGCCAGCAACTGACTGACCAGAGCCGCGGCCCGGTTGGCATTCTGGTTGATTTGTACGAGGTCCCCATAGTTCGGGTCGTTCTGGTCATGTCGCAGCAAGAGCAGATCGCAATGCCCCGATATGGCCGTCAAAAGGTTGTTGAAATCGTGGGCAACACCACCGGCCAATTGCCCGACCGCCTGCATCTTTTGTCCCTGCACGAACTGCGCCTCAAGTGTCTTGAGCTCGGTTGCGTCGTTCAGCACTGCAATCAGCTGGACCTGTCCGTCATTCACCACACGGTTCAGCGTGACCTGTACGAACACCTCCTTGTCCTGGCGGGTCAGGCGCAGGAATTCGGACCGCACCGCCGGTTCCTGAGCGGCCGTGCGCGCCAGCCAATCTAACACCGGATAGCCAAGCCCTTGCATGATCTGGTCGGCATTGGTTTCGCCGGGCTCGACTTCTCCGATCAGCTTCACAGCCAGCCGGTTGGCCTCGAGAATCCGGCCGTCGGGTGCAAGACGCATGATCGGAACTGGCAAATCGGCAAAAGACGCCCCGCTGCTGGCATGCCCTGCTGCCTCTGTCGGCAGCACAAGCAGGTCGCGCACAGTGCCGGACCGGTTGAGCTCGCATACGGCGGCAGAAACCGTTCCATTTGCCGTTTGAACCTGCATGATATCGCCTTGTGGTCTTGGGACGGTCGAAAGGACCTGTTGCATCGTTTCCGGCCTGTGTCCCAGCAAATGGGCCGCGGCGACGTTGACCCGCAGCAACATGCCATTGCGACCTTCGGTCAAGACTGGAACGGAGACCTCATCCCACTGTCCCGGGGTATCCAGATGAAAACGCCAGCAAAACTGACCGTTGCCAACATCGAAAACCGAAACCGGGACGGTCGATCCGACGGTCACGATGTCTTCCCGCGCTTTGCCGTGGATCTCAGCCTTCGACTGAAGCCGCAACAGAACCGCGGCAGGATTTGCAAACATGGACTTCAGGCAGCTTTCCAATCGCTCACCCGGAACGGCCTGAAACCTGTTTCTTGCCTCGGGGTTGGCAGCGAGAATGTCACCTTGAGCGTTTGCGATGATGCAGGGAAATAAGTCCTGTTCTGCAAAAACCGCCATGGTCTTTACCACCTGCTGCATCAGAAGGTCCACGATCTTTCCCCGCAGCACCACCAGAAAACTCGCCGCCAGCAAAGATACGCCAGCCACAACAAAACCTGTGTGCCACAACTGAGGCACAAGCCCCACAACAGGCGAAAGGCTCAGCAGCGCGCCGATCACGACCAAAGGGGCAAGTCGCAAACCGGATGGGGCGTTTTGAAAGGACGGATCAGAGAAAACTTCCGTAGTATTAGTCATAAACAACTCAGGTCAGTGGGCTTTCACGCAGTCAGCCCAAATAAGGTTAATGCCCGCTTAAAAGAAACCGGAAACTCTCCTTTAAGTTGCTATGACCTGGCGCTCTATCGCGTCAAGTGTGACGTGAAGAAACCATCCGTACCGTGGGAGACAAGCCACGTTTTTCGAAAAACGTCGGACCAATCCGGATGTTTGCGCAGGAAATTGTCTACAATATCACCGTTTTCGGCGTCCAGCATTGAACAGGTCGCATAGGCCAGAACACCGCCGGGTGCGATCATCGGTGACAGCTTGTCCAAAATAGAGGATTGAGTTTCAGTCAGCTCTTGCAAGCGGCTTTCGGTCAGGGCCCATTTCCCAGCCGGAGCCCGCCGCCACGAACCGCTACCGGAGCATGGCGCGTCCGCGAGAATGACATCGAATGAAGCGTGTTGCGCGAGTTTCTCCGTTGTTAGGATCTCGACCTGAGCACCGGCCCGCTCCGCCCGCGCCGGAAGGTCGCGCATACGAGCAGCGTTCACGTCATGGGCAAAAACCGAGACCCCTTTTTGCGCGGCCAGGTCCAGAGACTTACCGCCGCCGCCCGCGCAATAGTCCAGCACACGCATCCCGGGTTGTAGGTCCAGGGCCGCGACAACGGCTTGGCTGGCTGCGTCCTGAAGCTCGACCAGCCCGTCCGCATAGGCCCGGCCTAGTGCAATCTTGCGCGCGCCCTCGGTGACTTCTAACGCCGTGTCGCAAGTTGGATGCTTTGCGGCGATGATCCCTTCAGCCGCCAATGCAGCGATAGCACCTGAAACGTTCGTCTTGATCAGGTTAACACGCAGATGCACTGGTGCCCGGTTTTGCAGAGCCTGCGCAACAGGAATTGCCTGTTCCCCCAGCGAGGACTGAAACCTAGGCCAGAGCCAATCTGGGATATCATACTGCTCAGCCTCAGAGACGAAATTGCGGCCGACCTCATTTTCGGCCAGAATCTCGGGTGCATATCGAGCACCGGAGAACAGATCATCCGGCTGATCACCAGACGCGCGCACGGATCCGATCATCAGGCCGCGTCCTGTTTCGGCCCCTCCCAACGCCGCATAGGATCGTTTGCACCGCAATGCGGAAAACACATGGTCCCGAACCGCGGCCCGATCCTTGGACCCGGCGAACCGGCTGCGCCGCGCCCAGTTGGTCAGGGATTTCTCGACAGGCGCACCGGCGAGAACCTCATCAAGGATTTCTATCGAAGCCTGAATACGCGCGGCCGGTGTCATGATATCTTCCGATGCTGGTAACGCGGCTGCTGCCAAAGCCACAAATGCAAAACGGCGCCCTGCTCCGGGCGCTGTGAACCTTGAAAGCCGAGGTTACATCACCCGGTAGTTCGGACTTTCGCGAGTGATCTGCACGTCATGCACATGGCTTTCTTTCAGGCCCGCGCCGGTGATTTTAACGAAGCTGCAGTTCTGGCGCATCTCTTCAACCGTTGCACAGCCGGTATAGCCCATCGCCGCCCGCAGACCGCCCACCAACTGGTGCACTACGGCGCTGGCCGACCCTTTATAGGGTACCTGCCCCTCGATCCCTTCGGGCACCAGCTTGTCGTTGGCCGCGTCCTTCTGGAAGTAACGATCCGCCGAGCCGCGCGCCATGGCGCCAAGGCTACCCATACCGCGGTAGGACTTGAACGAACGGCCCTGATACAGGATCACCTCGCCCGGGCTTTCATCGGTGCCCGCAATCATCGAGCCAACCATCGCGCAGGACGCGCCCGCCGCGATTGCCTTCGCGAAATCACCCGAGAACTTGATGCCACCATCGGCAATCACTGGAACATCACCGGCTGCCGAGGCACAATCCATGATCGCTGTCAGCTGCGGCACGCCGACCCCGGCAACCATACGCGTGGTACAGATCGAGCCCGGCCCGATGCCGACCTTGATGGCATCCGCACCGGCATCGATCAACGCCTTGGTGGCATCGCCAGTCGCTACGTTCCCGGCGATGATCTGAACCTCGTTCGACAGGGATTTTGCGCGCTTCACCGCATCCAGAACACCCTGAGAGTGACCATGTGCCGTATCGACGACGATGATATCGACGCCAGAATCCACCAGTTGCTCGGACCGCTCAAACCCGGCATCCCCGACCGAGGTCGCCGCTGCCACGCGCAAACGACCCAGCGAGTCCTTGCAGGCGGTGGGGTTCAGTACGGCCTGTTCCGTATCTTTCAGGGTCAGCAGACCGGTCAGCTTGCCTGTGCCATCGACAACCAGAAGCTTTTCGATTCGACGAGCTTTCATTAGGCTCTTGGCCTCTTCCAGATCTGCCGGTTCCTGCAGCATGGCCAGGTTGTCGACAGTCATCATCGCCCGGATCGGCTGATCGTCCGAGGTCGCAAAGCGCATGTCCCGGTTGGTCACGATGCCAACCACGCGGCCCGCCTCGTCAACTACAGGGAAGCCGGTGAAGTTGTAGCGCTCGACAAGAGCCTTGGCATCCGCCAGCGTCTGATCCGCGCGCAACGTGACCGGGTTGTAAACGATGCCCGATTCAAACCGTTTGACCCGACGCACTTCGCGCGACTGTTCTTCGACCGTCAGGTTTTTGTGAACGACGCCGATGCCTCCGGCCTGGGCCATTGCGATGGCCATGCGTGCCTCGGTCACTGTATCCATGGCCGAGCTAAGCAGCGGGATGTTCATGGTGATCGCTCGCGTCACGCGCGTGCTTGTATTCGCCGTTGCCGGCAGTACCGACGAGGACGCCGGAACCAAAAGAACATCGTCAAAGGTAAGTGCCTCACGAATCTGCATCTGCTAACCCCATGCAAAAGCCCGTTTGGCGGTGACCCTATTACATGGATTTCACCTAAGGAAAAGCCCCTGACCTAAACTAGTTTGCCTTTACGGACCGATGCAGCACCAAAAAAAGACGCAACCCATACAAAACGTGCCGCTGAATGCCCTTTCCCTTCGCCCGCAAACCCATATCTTGCCCGGCATACGCGCGAATACAAAAGGCAGGCCAGATATGACCACCGACCCCCTTGTAGTTTTTACTCCTTCAGGCAAACGCGGACATTTCCCCGTTGGCACCCCGGTTCTGACCGCTGCCCGGCAGTTGGGCGTCGACCTGGATTCGGTTTGCGGCGGGCGCGGGATTTGCTCGAAATGTCAGATAACGCCCAGTTATGGCGAGTTTCCCAAGCACGGCGTGACGGTGTCCGAAGGCGCGCTGAGCGAATGGAACGCGGTCGAGCAGCGTTATGACGACAAGCGCGGATTGAAACCGGGCCGCCGTCTGGGTTGCCAGGCCACCGTTCAGGGCGACATCGTGATCGACGTACCGCCCGAAAGCCAGGTACACCGTCAGGTTGTCCGCAAGGCCGCCACTGCGCGCGCAATCATAATGGACCCGGCAACGCGTCTGTTTTTTGTGGTTGTGGAGGAGCCCGACATGCACTCGCCAACCGGCGATCTGGAGCGTCTGGAACGCGCCCTCCGCCAACAGTGGAACATTGAGGCCGTCACCGCCGATCTTTCGCTGATGTCCAAGCTGCAACCGGTGCTGCGCAAGGGCAAATGGGAGGTCACCGTGGCCGTCCACAAAGGCCACAAAGATGAAGTTGCCCGGATTGTAGAAATCTGGCCCGGCCTGCATGAACACGGGTTGTACGGTCTGGCCATCGACCTTGGCTCGACCACCATCGCCGCGCATCTGACCGATCTGGAGACAGGTGAGGTCAAAGCGTCTTCGGGCCTGATGAACCCGCAAATCCGCTTTGGCGAAGACCTGATGAGTCGTGTCTCATACGCGATGATGAACCCCGGCGGTGATCAGGAGATGACCCGGGCCGTGCGCGAAGCGATCAACGATCTGACTGTTTCTATCGCCGAGGAAGCCGGAATCGACGCTGCGCTTATCGTTGAGACCGTATTTGTCTGTAACCCGGTCATGCACCACCTGCTGTTGGGGCTGGACCCTGTCGAACTGGGCCAGGCGCCGTTTGCGCTGGCTACCTCGGAAAGCATCTCTCTGCCCGCGCGTGAGATGGACCTGACCAAAATGAACCCACGCGCGCAGGTCTATATCCTGCCTTGTATTGCGGGCCACGTTGGGGCCGACTGCGCCGCCGTTGCGCTGTCGGAAGAGCCGGGCAAATCCGAAGACCTCGTACTGATCGTGGACGTGGGCACCAATGCCGAAATCCTGCTGGGCAACAAGAGCCGCGTTCTGGCCTGTTCCTCGCCTACTGGTCCGGCATTCGAAGGTGCCCAGATCAGTTCCGGCCAGCGTGCCGCACCTGGTGCGATTGAGCGGATCGAGATCGACCCCGTGACCAAGGAACCCCGCTTCCGCGTGATCGGGTCTGACAAATGGTCCGATGAGGATGGGTTCGATCAGGACGTTGCCACTACTGGCATCTCCGGCATTTGTGGGTCGGGCATTATCGAGGCGGTGGCTGAGATGCGCATCGCCGGGCTGTTGGATGAAAGCGGCCTGATCGGCTCAGCCGCACAAACCGGCACCGCGCGCTGCGTTCCCGAAGGTCGAACCCACGCCTATCTGATCCACGATGCCAGTGCCGAGGGTGGCCCGCGCATTACAGTGACCCAAGGCGACATCCGCGCCATCCAACTGGCCAAATCCGCGCTATACGCCGGTGCACGGCTGCTGATGGACGTGATGGAGGTCGATAAAGTCGACCGCGTTGTTCTGGCCGGTGCTTTCGGGGCCCATATCTCGACCAAACACGCGATGGTTCTGGGTATGATCCCCGATGCGCCACTGGACAAGGTTTCCAGTGCGGGTAACGCTGCTGGCACCGGTGCACGGATCGCTCTGTGCAACATCGGTGCCCGGACTGAGATTGAACGCGTCGTGCGCGAGATCACCAAGGTCGAAACCGCCATCGAGCCCAAGTTCCAGGATCATTTCGTCGCCGCAAACGCGATTCCGCACAAAACCGACCCATTCCCGGAACTGGCGCAGGTGGTCACCCTGCCCGCGCCTTCGTTCAACACCGGCGGAGATGAGGAAAGGTCTGGCCGCCGTCGCCGCAGGAGGTCATAGTCGCCCCAACCAAGGGGGCAATGATGACGTCAGCAAACGAAGAACAGGCCGAGTATTGGGGCCAATCTGACAGCGGCACCAAATGGTTGACCTATGAAGATCAGTTGGACCATGCCTTTGCACCTGTTCTGAATCTGGTTCTTGACCAAGCTGACGTGTCTGCAGGAATGAAGGTTCTGGATATCGGTTGCGGCACGGGTGTCAGCACCCTTGCCGCGGCCCGGCGGGTCGGGCCGGACGGGCGTGTGCTGGCTGCCGATATTTCGCAACCCTTTCTGGATCGCGCTGCAATACGCGCTGCAGAAGGCGGGCTGGACAACATTCAGTTCCAGTATGCAGACGCGCAGACACATACCTTCGACCCCGATCAGATGGATGCCGCAATCTCTCGGTTCGGCGTCATGTTCTTCAGCGATTCCGTGGCCGCATTCTCCAATATCGCCAAGGCGCTGAAGCCTGGTGCTCAAATGACTTTCGCGGCATGGGGCCCTCTGGCTGTGAACCCATGGTTTCGCATTCCGCATATCGCCGCCGTCAAACGATTGGGTCAGCCGCCGCGCGTGGACCGCTATGCACCCGGTCCCCTCGCATTCCACGACCTTGATCACGTCAAGGGAATGATGGTTCAGGCCGGATTGTCTGATGTGAAGGCAGAAGCAATCCCTTTGAAATTGCAGGGCGTCAACGGCGTTGAAGGCACAGCAACACTGTGTACACGCGTCGGGCCGGCCGCTCGGGTCATCGCGCATTTCGATGGGGATGAGCAGGACATTCAGGCTATCCGGAAAGAGGTTGCCGCAGAGTTTAATCGCCTGCAATCCGGAACGAAAACCTACATCCCGGCAGTCATAAACCTGTTTCAGGCACGCCGATCCGAGTGATTGGAGCGGGTAGCGGGAATCGAACCCGCGCGTTCAGCTTGGGAAGCTGACAGGCTACCATTACATCATACCCGCCGCGTGGAGCTGGATAACACCGCCCACCGAGCGACATCAAGCGCGTTTCAGCAGCGTTTCGAAATTACTCGGTTCGGGCGCGCAGGCTTTCGATCAGGGATTGGTCCACATCCAAGGCTTCGCAAGCTGCGTCCAGTGTCCGTTTGTCCAGGTGTTGCGGGCTGAGGTCGATGTCTTTGGAAAACGTATCCACAATCGCGCGCATCGCGCTGATTCTAGCGTATTTCTTATTGTTCGCCGGAACGACTTGCCACGGGGCGATTTCGGTCGACGTCCGCGCCAGCATCTCATCCACCGCCACTTCGGCCTCTGCCCACCTCTCGCGATTGCGGAAATCTTCATAGGTCAGCTTCCACCGCTTCACCGGGTTGCGAAGGCGCTCGGTGAAACGCGCCGTCTGCTCATCCGGAGAGATGTGGAAAAACAGCTTTACAATCCGGGTGCCGTCGTCGGCCAGCATCCGCTCAAAGTCGTTGATTTCACGATAGGCGGCCCGCCAACGTTCTTCCAGCGTGAACTTTTCAAGCCGCTCGACCAGCACCCGGCCATACCAGCTGCGGTCGAAGGCTGAGATCGCGCCTTCGGGGGGCAGTCTTTCCCAGAACCGAAGCAGGTAGTGTCGGTTGAGGTAGTAGTTGCGCGGCGCACCAATCGGCCAGACCTTGAAACTGCGCGGGTCCAGCGCCTGGCTGATCCGGCGTATCGTACCCCCCTTGCCTGCCGCATCCCAACCTTCAAATACAAGCACGCCCTTCACGCCATGAAACAGGAACGCTTGCTGGATCAGCGCCAGTTGCGCCTGAAGATCGACAAGTTTTTCGAAATAGTCATGCTTGCTCAGGCGCTTACTTAAGTCTACGTCCGCCAATTTCGGAGGGTAATGTTTGCTCATGAAAACACCTGATTTTTGCTGCTGGGGTCGTGCCATTGTCGCAAGCCCGACAAGACCCGGCATTGATCAGGGTCAAAACGAAAAAGGCCGGGCACATGGCCCGGCCTTTGATCACACTATTGCAAAAATCAGGCGCGACGGCGACGGCCACCACCGCGACGACCGCCTGCGGCACCAGCCGCACCCGCCTCTTCAGGCGATTTGTTGAACTTGATCCACGCTCCGCCATGCGGGTCGTTGTTGGTCAGGAGGTTGGCGGCACGGATGGCCTCCATTTCCTTACCAGCGCGGGGCAAGGTCGAACCCAGACCGAACATCTGAACAAATGCCTCATCGTCCATGCCTTCGGGCAGGATGATGCCGGCAGCAGCCACGGCCTCTTTCTTCTCGGCAATCTTCTTCTGCGTCACCGGCAGAGCCACCGGGTTCATGATCGCCGAAGTCATGCCAGCACCCATTGCCATCGGCAGAAAGGCGTTGTTGATGCCGTGGCGGTTCGGCAGGCCGAACGAGACGTTGGACGCGCCGCAGGTGGTGTTCACGCCCAGTTCTTCGCGCAGACGACGGACCAGAGCAAACACCTGTTGGCCAGCAGTTGCCATTGCACCGATCGGCATCACCAGCGGGTCGACTACGATATCATGTGCGGGGATGCCGAAATCGGCGGCACGCTCAACGATCTTGCGGGCTACTTCGAAACGAACATCTGGGTCTTCCGAGATGCCGGTGTCGTCGTTCGAGATCGCAACAACAGGAACGTTGTATTTCTTGACCAGCGGCAGAACCAGCTCCAGACGCTCTTCTTCACCTGTGACCGAGTTCAGCAGCGGACGGCCTTCGGCGGCCTCAAGACCGGCTTCCAGTGCACCCGGAACCGACGAGTCGATGCACAGCGGGACTTCAACAAGAGCCTGAACCAGTTCGACGATCTTGGTCATCAGCGGCGGTTCGGTCTCGTTCGGGTTGGGGTTCGAGTTGTAGACAACTCCCGCGTTGATATCCAGAACGGTCGCGCCTGCAGCGACCTGAGCAATGGCATCTTTCTCGATGGTCGAGAAATCGCCTGCTTCCAGTTCAGCAGCCAGTTTCTTGCGGCCGGTGGGGTTGATCCGCTCGCCGATCACGCAGAACGGTTCGTCAAAGCCCAGAACGGCAGTTTTTGTTTTTGATTCTACGACTGTACGGGTCATGTCCGTTCCTTAGGAGTTTACAGGCTTTGCCGAGGCGCCGCCGTTTTCGATTGCCCAGTTGGCGTTGGTCTTGATACCGCCAAGCGGGAAGAAATGCACGTTGGTGATGTTGAAATCCGGGTTGGCCGCCTTGTGGTTGGCCAGTTCCGTCAAAACATCGGTCGGCTCGTAGGGAAGCAACAGCTTGGACACGTCCATGGCGCGCTTCTGCAGGACCTTCAGCGACGGGCCAACACCGCAAGCGATGGCGAACTTGATCAGGGTCTGCAGCTTGGCCGGACCTGCGATACCGATATGGATCGGCAAATTGATCCCCGCTTCTTTCAGACCGTCCGCCCACGCGATGATCGGCTTGGCGTCAAATGCGAACTGAGTCGCCAGCGCCATTTCTGCATCGGTGGTTTCCGAGAACTTCTGTTTCCAGCGCAGTGCGTCGTCAACGTTCTTGCTCGAACCGTCCGGATCGATGTCCTTGTTGCCCTCGGGGTGACCGGCAACGTGCAAGCGCTTAAAGCCCGCCTTGTCGAACAGACCGGTCTCCAGCAGCTGCATCGAGCTGTCGAACGCGCCGTGCGGCTTGGCAACACCACCGGCCAGCAGCAGCGCTTGGTCGACGCCCGCTTCGCCCTGATACATCGAGATCCAGTTCTCCAGGGTTGCCGCGTCCTTGATGATCCGCGCCGGGAAGTGCGGCATTACCGGATAGCCTTCGGCCGCGATCCGCTTGGCGGTCTGGACCATGTCCTCGATCGGGGTACCTTCGATATGGGCGATGTAGACGCGGGTGCCTTCGGGCAACAACGCGCGGAAGTCATCGACTTTCTCGGCGGTGCGCGGCATCACCTCGATCGAATAGCCCTGCAGAAAGGCTTCGACGGTGGGGTTTACCGGGGCCTTTTCGACCGCATCACGTTTCTTGAAGTTCAGCAAAGCCATAGCGGCCTCCCATTTAGATCTCGGGCTTAAGCCCAACCGTCATTGGCGATCAAGGCCTTGATGCGATCCTGATCGTATTCCGTTTCCAGACGCACGGCTTCGGCCTCGGCAATCTCGGACGGGTCGCCCTCAGCTGCAAAAGGCTCGGCTTTGCGCCACTCGGCCAGGTAGGCATCGCTGTCCTTGGCATTCACCTTCATGGCTGCCCGGTCGATGGCTTGCTCGAACCGTTCCTCCAATTGCCGCTTTGCGCCACGACGGCCTTTGCCGACGATGACCTGAGCGGGAATATCGCGCCAGTATACAATGGTGACGTCAGGCATTGCGTTTGATTCCTCCTAACCAGATGGACTGGTTCTAAACGTCTATGTGGGGGCAAGTCGGTCGGTTTTCGACACTAGGCGTATTTCAAGCGACGTTTTTGCCCACGATGGGATACGGCGCTTGTACTGGATTCTGACGCAAACGCGCACATCAAAATACTCATCACTTTAATGAGCGTCTTGCACGAAACAATTGCCCGACCTATGGTCAACGTAACTCGAAAATCGGAGGGCGTTTAAGATGGCGCCCAAGCGTCCCAAAGGTGCGGGCGCGTTCCCGAAGGCGGTCGAAAGCCCCGCGCCGGCAAGACCCGATCCAGATGCGTTATATGCGGCGCTGGATCTGGGAACAAATAGCTGCCGCATGTTGATAGCCCAGCCCAAGGGCAGCGGGTTTCATGTGGTGGATAGCTTCTCCAAATCCGTGCAGTTGGGCGCGGGCTTGGAACGGACCGGGCGGCTGTCTCGGGCCTCAATGGCGCGCACCATTCAGGCACTGCGCATCTGTCAACAAAAGCTGAAACGCAATAAAGTCAAACGGATGCGGCTGATCGCAACCGAGGCCTGTCGACGCGCGAAAAACTCACGTGATTTCATCCGGCAGGTGAAGCGCGAAACCAGCCTGACATTAGAGATCATTCAGCCCGAGGAAGAGGCGCGTTTGGCCGTTATCTCCTGCGCGCCACTGGTGTCGACCAAGACGGAACAGTTGCTGGTCGTGGATATCGGCGGTGGCTCGACCGAGCTGGTGTGGATCGACATTTCATCGGTGCCGCGTCGCGACCGCCCTGCCGCAATCATGCGCCTGCACAACGGGTTTCACACCGCCGACAGCCCCTTTCCGGCGGCCAAGGTGGTGGATTGGATCAGCGTGCCGCTGGGTGTCGCGACGCTGCGCGACCAGTTCCACGATGTCGAAGACGATTCGGCACGCTTTGCACTGATGAGCTGGTTTTTCGAAGAAAACTTGGCCGATTTCGCCCCGTACAAGGATGAGCAAGCCCGCGAAGGGTTCCAGATCGTCGGAACCAGCGGCACCGTGACTACCGTGGCGGCCTCTCATCTGGGATTAAAGCGTTATGACCGGACCAAGGTGGATGGTTTGCGTATGACCAGCGATCAGATTGACAAAGTCATACGAGGATACTTGGAACTCGGCCCACTGGGGCGGCGGCGTGATCCGCGGATCGGCGATGACCGGCAAGCCCTGATCATGTCCGGTTCGGCCATTTTACAGGCATTGCTTCGCTGCTGGCCCACCGACCGCCTTTCCGTGGCGGACCGGGGGCTGCGCGAAGGTCTGCTTTATGCGCAGATGAGCGCGGACGGCGTATTGGAAGACGGACCATTCTGATTTCGGACACAGGTGTATGAGCGTCTCAACGATTGCGATTGCCTATCGTTATGCAACGGCTGCAACCACAATATGCACATTGGAAGCCGCAGGATTTGATGTTTTCTGCCCCAGCTTTCATACTGCGACCATGCTCCCCCACTGCTCTTTGGCCATTGGTGGCATTCAAATTGCTGTGCCCGATGACCAAGTGGTGGATGCACATGAATTGCTGCGAGGCTTTGCACAAGAGGACGCGCGAGGTGCACCGTGGACTGCCAAAGCTGTAGATGCGTTGGGTTGGTACATCTTTGGAGTTTCGTCCCACTGGCCAGATCTGGCTCTTCGACAGCCCGAAACGACAGCGTCTTGATACACCTTGGCCAAGCCGGTATTGAGCGGGAACCTTTCAGGAGAACCAGCGCATGGCAAAAACGCCGAGCGGAAAAAACAACTCAGGCCGTGGGCAACGCGACCTGAAGGTCAAAGTAAAGACGGCGCGCGGGCGCAAGCTCAGCTCGACCCGCTGGCTTGAGCGGCAGTTGAACGACCCGTATGTGAAACGCGCGCAGGCCGAGGGCTATCGCGGACGCGCGGCGTTTAAAATTTTGGAACTGGACGACAAATTCCGCTTTCTCGTCCCAGGCGCACGCGTCGTCGATCTGGGCTGTGCGCCCGGCGGCTGGTGTCAGGTGGCCGTCAAACGTGTCAACGCGCTGGGTGAGCGGTCGGGCAAACGGGTTGGCACCGTGCTGGGCATTGACTTGCAAGAGATCGAGCTCGTCGCCGGCGCGGACACCCATGTTCTGGACTTCATGGAGGACGACGCCGACCAAAAGGTCAAAGACTGGTTGGGCGGTAAGGCTGATGTGGTGATGTCCGATATGGCCGCAGCTTCTTCCGGGCATAAACAGACAGACCACCTGCGCATAATGGCCCTGTGCGAAACCGCGGCCTATTTTGCTTTTGACGTTCTGGAAGAAGGTGGAACATTCGTTGCCAAGGTTCTGGCCGGAGGCGCCGAGGGCGATCTGCAGAAGTTGTTGAAACAGAAGTTCGAGAAGGTGGCCAACGTAAAACCGCCTGCGTCTCGCTCTGACAGTTCCGAGAAATTCGTGGTCGCCACGGGGTTCCGGGGCTGACCTCAGTCGTCAAGCCAGATACGGTCGCCGGTCAGAAACTGCTCGCGCAGTGACGCGGCGGCGGTTTGTTGAAGCATCAGCGCCTGACCGTGATTGATATATTCCGGCTTTCTGGCCTGCAGATCGGCAATCCTTTGATCCGGGGACAGAGGGTTTTGCAACTTTGATGTGTGGACCGGCTTTTCCGGCATGTGTCACCTTTGGGCGTGGCTGGGTTACTGCCTTGCTCATGGTTAACGCCCAATTTTGCCGGGATCGTGACCTAAACCGGGCCAAGCCGTGCCGTTTTACGGGACCAATTGCGACTTGAGTTGTTGCAGCTCCGGATCGTTCGGCAAAACCGCCAGCCCCTGTTGCAGCACGTCCCGCGCGGCATCCGGACCGCGGTTGATATGTGCCAGTTGGACCAGCATAGGCCACGCTTCAGCCCGTTGCGGGTCCAGCGTGACGACCTCGCGAAAGGCGCGTTCGGCCGCCAGCGCGTTGCGGAAGGTCAGAGCCATACCGCCCAGAACAAGGTGGGTTTCGGGAAAGTCCAGCCGGTTACCAATCGTGACCTGCCATTCCTCCATACCCTGCGCCACCTGAGCCTGCTGTTCCGGTGTCAGGGCTTGGCCGGGGATGTTCAAGAACTCTTTGGCGGCTGAGATACGGACATTGCGCAATGGATCGGACAGCAAGGGTTCGAGACGCTGAACCTGATCCGGCAAGGCGGCCTGTCGTTGCAATACCACCGCATTCGCGCGCACCAGCGGGTCCGTGTCAGACAACAATGCCGCCGTTTTTTCCGCAACATCTGCCGAGCCGAAGGGCTGCAACAGATAGGCTGCCGTGGCGCGGGCAATGCCCGGCTGAGACGAATCCATCGCTATCGCAATCAATGCACCCGGCCCTTCCGCGCGACCGTCCAGGGCTGCCTGAAAAGCCGTTCCATAATGCGGCACACGATGAGTGGACGCCGGAAACCATTCCTCTATCCGCTGTGCGGCCCAATCCTGATCCTCGGTCTGATGGCAATCGGTGCAGGCATCTTCGCCAAGCCCAAGATCCGGACGCGGAATGCGAAAGCTGTGATCGCGCCGCCCGTCGACACCCATGTAAGTGCGCTCAACCATGTGGCAGGACTTGCACTGCGCACCCACGCTGTCTTCCAGGTGATGATGATGCACGGGCGTGTCGTAGTCCTTGGCAGTCAGGGACGAAAAGTCTGGATTGCCAGCCGGTGAGTGGCATTGCGTGCAAACTCCGTTTCCCTCCGCCTTCAACCCGGCACTGTGTGGATCATGGCAATTCATGCACCCGACACCCTGCGCATACATCTTGGATTGCAGGAACGAGCCGTAAACGTAAACCTCGTCCAGAATCTGACCGTCCGGGTAATAGAGACCCGGGCGCAGCACCGCCAGATTATAGGCGTCGTGATAAGGTGTTCCGGGGATCGGGTTGCCGTCGCCATGCGCCTCGCGTCGGGAATGGCATCCGGCGCATTGTTGAATTTCGGCCTCAGTCCGGCCCCTGCCCCAATTCATTGTGAAACCAAACTCGCTCAGATCAGCGGCGAGTGTCTGGCCTTGCGTCCAGTCGATATGTGCCGATCCGGGACCGTGGCAGGCCTCGCACCCGACCCCAATTTCGGACTGCGTTGAGGCGTAACTGCGTGACTGCGCGTCATAGTTCTTTTCAAACCCGGTGGCGTGGCATTCGGCACAGCGAGCATTCCAGTTCTTGTAGGGGCCGGTCCAGTGCAGCCCGTCATCCGGCGGCAAGTCCTGATCGGGATAGAGGTGGTACCAGCTCTCGGCCTCGGTATCCCAAACGACATCGAAACTCTGCAATCGACCGGGTTCGGTTTCGAACAGGTATTGCTGCAGGGGCTCGATACCCACGACCGAATGCACACCATATTCAGTTGCGACGCCATCCTTCTCGGTCACTTTGGCCCGCAGGCCTTCGCTCGTCACCCCGAATTCGACCGTCATGCCGTCGTGATCAAACCGGGCTTCGTTAAATTCCGCAGCCACATGCCCAGCCTCGACCTCGGTCCAAGCCAGCGCGTGATGGGATACCGCCCACGCTTCGGCCTCGGCGGTGTGGCATTCGATGCATTGATCCGAACCCACATAGTTCGGCCCTTGCGCAAAAGCGAAAGTTGGCAGAAACATCCAGATGAGGAACGCGGCTCTCACGTTTCAAATCCGTCTACATCGTTCTGCAGGTCCATCAGGGCTCCGTTATATTCGGCCCCAAGGATCAGGATGGCAGCGCAAAGATAGAGAAAGATCAGGGCCGCCATGGCTCCGGCCAACCCTGCGTAGGTAGCGCTGTATGAGGCAAATTGCGCAATATAGACCGAAAAACCCCATCCTCCTGCTGCCCACAAGGCCAGCGTCAACAGCACGCCCGGCAGGATCTGACGCAATCTATGACGCCCGGTCGGAAGAACCAGATGCGCCAGCACCACCACGCCCACTGGAACACCCACCGTGAAGGTCCAGCGCAACCGATCGACCGATAACCATTCGGATACGTTCACATCGGTCTTTTCCGAAACCAGTTGCGTGTAAACCGGCAGGATGACCTCGACCGCAGCAATGATCATGATGGTGAGGCCGCCACCGATCACCAACGCAAAACAAAGCAACCGGGTTTTCCAGAACGGCCAGCTGTCAAAATCATGATAGGCTTGGTTCATCGCCTTGCGCACCGCCATCACCCCGTTCGAGGCAAAGAACACCGCCAGCAGTCCGCCCAGTGTAATCACGCCAGAGCCGGACTCGGAAAGAACCGAGCGTAGTTCGGCCACGATCGGCCCTGCCACATCTTTGGGCCATGCACCGAAAATCAGATCGATCAATTCGTTGGTGACATAATCCTGCGACAGTGAACCCGCCAGCGCAACGGTGAACAGGGCAAAGGGAAACAGCGCCAACATCAGCGACATGGCCACGTGGCTGCTCATGACAAAGCCGTTCTTGGCGTCGAAACGGATTACGGCCACCCAAAGCGCCTGAACGGGTCGGCCAAAGAAGGGAATCACGCGGGCATTCATTTCCGAAGCCTAACCCGCTTGCCCCAGCCACTGAACCGGCAAATCCGTCCGCTGCGCAATTATTCTCTGACAAACATCTGGGCGCATTGCATAATCCGGCCCTGCTGTGCAGGATCAGACACAAGTGCAATTCTCAGGATGAGCCACCGCATGACACCGGACAAAGACAAAACCGCTACGCCGAGAAAGCTTAAGCTGTCTGTTGTTCGGGATGTGTCGATTGTAACGACCCTTGTAGTGCTGGGGTTATACGCCGGTGCCGCATTCCTGATCCCGCTGACGATGGCCCTGCTGATCAACGTCCTGATCATCGCGCTGAGCGACCGGATCATCGCCTTGACCCGCATGCCGGTCTGGCTGGCCAATGTCGCTGGCGTGACAGTGGTTTTGGCCGGTTTGTTCGTAATCATGTATATTTTAGGCAGTCAGGCCACCCAGTTTGCACGCACGATCGGCACCTACGAAAACCAATTCGACGATGCGGTCAGTCGCGTCACGGGCTTGGTGGGTAATGATGTAACCAAGTTTATACGCGACAACCTGATCAACATAGACATGTCCTATGTCGCGCGCATTCTACTGGGCAGCGCGACCTCCCTGCTGAACCAGTTCTTTCTGATCAGCCTATACGTCGCATTCCTTATGGCCGAGCGGCTGGCCTTTCGAAAAAAAATTCAACTGGCCGCAGGTGATCCGAAAACAGGTATCGAGTTCGCCTCTATACTGGATGCCATTACGTTCAGTCTGCAACGTTACGTCGGCGTTAAAACCATGATCAGCCTGATCACGGCTGGCATCAGCTATTCGGTATTCAAGGTGCTGGGGCTCGAGTTTGCCGAGACCTGGGCCGTGCTGACTTTCGCGCTGAACTTTATCCCATCCATCGGATCGATCATTGCAGTCATTTTCCCATCGATGATTTCACTGGTTCAGTTCGACAGCATCGGCCCGTTCCTGATCATTGTTCTGGGCTGCGGAACCATACAGTTCCTGATCGGCAATTTCCTCGACCCCGCCTTGCTGGGCCGGTCGCTGAACATGTCCACCTTTCTGGTCATTCTGGCGCTGATGTTCTGGACCACGATCTGGGGACTGATCGGAGCCTTCCTGAGCGTCCCCCTAACCGTCTGCATCCTGATCGTCTTCAGCCATATTCCCGCTCTGCGCCCGGTTGCGATCCTGATGTCACTTGATGGCAGGCTGGGGGAAGAGAACGCCGCGCGCAGTGCAAGCTAGACGATGAAACGCCCTCTGTTCATCGGATCGGAAATCTATCGCAGCTCGACCTATGGTTCGAAACACCCTCTGGCCATTCCGCGTGTCTCTACCGTCATCGACCTGTGCCGGGCCCAGGGTTGGTTTTCATCCGCGAACTATCGCGTCAGCCCCTGCGCGAAGCCCTCGGCGTTGACGGCATTTCACACGCCGGACTATATCGCCGCCCTGCAACAGGCCGAGCAGGATCAGGCGGTGTCCGACAATACACGAGAGAAATACGCGCTGGGCACCCTGTCAAACCCCGTATTCCCCGAGATGTATCGCCGCCCGGCCACCGCTGCCGGGGGATCAATGCTGGGGGCCGAGCTGATCCGGGATGGCGGCATTGTCTTTAGCCCGGCAGGTGGCACGCACCATGGGCTTGCGAACCGGGCAAACGGGTTCTGCTATCTGAACGATCCGGTGCTGGCGATCCTGACCTTGTTGAATGCCGGGCTTGATCGTATCGTCTATGTCGATATCGACGCGCATCACTGTGACGGAGTCGAAGCAGCCTTTCGCGGATCAACAAAGGTGCGGATGATCTCGACGCATGAAGGCGCCCGGTGGCCCTTCAGCGGAACATTAGACGACGATGCGGGCGGGGCGGCATTTAACCTGCCCGTCGCGCGCAACCTCAATGATGATGAGTTCAACGCAATCCTCGACCAGTTGATTCTGCCCGCAACGGCATCTTTTGACCCCGAGGCGATTGTGTTGCAATGCGGCGCGGACGCGGTGGCCGAGGACCCGCTATCCCGGCTGACCCTGTCCAACAACGCCCATTGGTGCGCGGTTGCCTCTCTGCGCGACATGGCACCGCGCCTGCTGGTTCTGGGCGGCGGAGGTTACAACCCATGGTCCGTCGCGCGGCTCTGGACCGGAGTTTGGGCGACCCTGAACGGGATCGCCATACCCGACCTTCTGAATACTGAGGCGCAATCCGTGCTTGGTCACCTGACGTGGAACCGCGCAGCCGGAAAGCAACCGCCGCGTCACTGGGTCGAAACGCTGCGCGACGTCCCGAACCACGGAGAAATTCGCCCCGAACTGCGCGCCGACCTGCAACATATCGCGGAACGGATTTGATAGTGGATCGGACGCGGCAAGACTGTTAACCTTCGATCATTACTGCACATTCCAGCTCATCCCGCCCCGGCGCATCCTGCCATGTCCTTCCGGACATCTGGCCACAATCGGACCAAATCGATGAATGCACTTAATCAGATACATGATCTTAAAACCCGCATGGGGCAGGCGATTATCGGCCAGACCGAGGTGATAGACCGGCTGCTCATCGGCCTGCTGGCAAACGGCAATCTTCTGATCGAGGGCTTGCCGGGTCTGGCAAAAACCCGCGCCGTCAAAGCCATGGCGCACAATCTGGACGCCGACTTCAGCCGGATACAGTTCACGCCCGATCTGCTGCCCTCAGACGTGACTGGAACCGAAGTATACCAGCAAACCGATGAAGGCGGCACGTTTCGGTTCGACCCCGGTCCGATCTTTGCCAACCTCGTTCTGGCGGACGAGATCAACCGCGCGCCAGCCAAGGTGCAAGCCGCTCTATTGGAAGCGATGGAGGAACGTCAGGTCACCGTTTCTGGCACTACGCACAAAATGGAGCCGCTGTTCATCGTAATGGCCACCCAGAACCCGATCGAGCAGGAAGGCACCTACCCTTTGCCCGAGGCACAGATGGACCGGTTTCTGATGCATGTGCAGATCACCTATCCCCCGGTTGAAGACGAGGTTGAGGTCATCCGTCTCGTTCGCGGCGAAGAGATTGCTGCAGGATCCGGATCGACGGGTGGGATGCCGATCCCAATCCCGCAGGACGCCGTCTTTCAGGCGCGGGCGGAAATCGGGCAGATTCACGTGTCCGACGCCATGGACCGATACATGGCCCAACTTGTTCAAGCGACCAGAACACCCGAGAAATACAGCCAAGAGCTTGCCAGTTGGATCGAAATCGGCGCCAGTCCGCGCGCATCGCTGGCGCTGGACAAATGCGGGCGGGCCCATGCCTGGATGAACCAGCGCGATTACGTGGACCCAGCCGACGTTCGCGCCATCGCGCACGACGTCTTTCGCCACCGCATCACGCTCAGCTTTGAGGCACAAGGCAACGCCAAATCGGCGGACAATGTGATTGCAGAAATCCTGCGTCTCGTCGCGCTGCCCTGATTGATCGGAAAGAGAGCCCCGTGGCCCAAACCGCCACATATCCCAACGACTCGCGCATCCATGTAGATGCGGATCATCTGCTGCGGCTGGGTGCCAGATCGCGCGCTATCAGCCTGTTGCCGCGACAACCGGCGCGCTCGATCCTCAATGGCCACCACGCCTCGCGCCTGCGCGGACGCGGTTTGAACTTTGAGGAACTCCGCACCTATCTGCCCGGCGATGACATCCGGACAATCGACTGGAAAGTGACCGCCCGCACCGGAAAACCCCATGTTAGGGTCTATACGGAAGAACGGGACCGCCCTGCCCTCTTGCTGGTTGATCAGCGTATTTCGATGTTTTTCGGCACCGAAGTTTACATGAAATCCGTCGTTGCTGCCGAAGCTGCTGCTATCGCAGCCCATCGCGTTCTGGGGCAAGGCGACCGCGTCGGCGGGATTGTCTTTGGCGACACGGATCTGGCCGAGCACCGCCCCCAGCGCCGCCCCGCTGCGTTGAAGCGGTTCCTGTCCTCAGTCGCAGGGCTGAATTGCAGCCTGAACGCAACGCTGCGCCCCAAACCGACCGTTTCACTGAACGACGTCCTGAAACAGGCCGCACGGATCGCACACACAAATGCTCTGGTATGCGTGTTTTCGGATTTTGACGGCCTGAATGACGCCTCGGAAAACTTGCTGAGACGGCTTTCGCTATCAAACGATTTGATTTTATTCAATATTTCCGACCCCAGTTCGAATGAGCTAATCCCGGGGCTGCGCATGACCGTCTCGGACGGAGACGCGCAAATCGAACTCGACAGCTCGGAACCGGATTTGTCGAACCGCATCAGGACGGAGTTGGAAAACAGGTTGGCGCAGCTCAGGCAATGGTCGCGCCGCTATGGCTTTCCGATTGTCCCGCTGACCACCGCAGAACCGGCCCTGGATCAATTGCTGCGGCAGTTCGGTCATCACGGGGGACAAAAATGAGCGTCGATACGGAAGGTAAATCACTTGTTGAATTGCTGGACATGCTCGAACCCGCCCCAGCCCCCGCGCCGATACCGATGACGCCGCAGACTTGGGGTTGGGCCGTCCTGGCTTTGCTGCTGGCAGGGGCGGTCGCTTGCGGTTTTTACTTCTACCGACGGCATCGTACGACCAATGCCTACCGTCGATCCGCGCTTGCTGATCTGCAAGCTGCCGACAATGACGTTGCCAAGATCGCAGAAATTTTGCGACGCACCGCGCTCGCTGCCTTTCCGCGTGATCAGGTCGCAAGCCTCCATGGCTCTGAGTGGATCACCTTTCTCAAACAATCCTCTAATAAAATTACGATTTCTTCAAATGAAGCCAAAGCCCTCCTTGAGGCGCCCTACAGATCCGGCCCTCCCAATCCAAAGGTCGCCATGTTCGCGCAAGCCTGGATCCGGACCCACAAAGCTCAGAGGAGGCTTGGATGATCTCTTTTGCCGCCCCTTGGGCATATTTGCTTTTGCCTTTGCCACTTCTGGTCTACTGGCTAACGCCGCCGCACCGGGAAGCGACCAATTCAATCCGCATCCCGTTTTTCCGCCATGTCGCCAAAGCGGCTGGTGTTGAGCCCAAATCCGGATCGGTCATTGCACAGCGACCGATGCGTCAGACCACTGCTGTTATTCTGATTTGGCTGATGTTGGTGACGGCCCTGGCCCGCCCGGAAGAATTGGCCGATCCGATCGTCATTGAAAAATCCGCCCGTGATGTGGTGCTGGCGCTCGACATTTCGGGTTCGATGGACCAACGCGATTTCCAGTCCACCGACGGAACGCCCAAACAACGGCTGGCGGCGGTCAAAGATGTTATGCGGACGTTTATTGCTGAACGTCAGGGTGACAGGATGGCGCTGATCATCTTTGGCACTCGTGCATTTGTTCAGGCGCCATTTACAGAAGACCTTAATAGTTTGAATGGGTTCCTGGACCAAACTCAAGTCGGAATGGCGGGACCGAACACCGCCTTGGGCGACGCTATCGGCCTTGGTATCCGCACTTTTGACTCCAGTGATGTCGATCAGCGCCTGATGATCGTTCTCAGCGACGGAGCGGATACATCCAGCCGGATGACACCTACCAATGCCTCTGCCATTGCGGCGGACAAGGGTGTCGTTATCTATACCATCGGCGTCGGCGATCCCAATGCATCTGGCGAGGATCGCGTAGATCTGGACGCCCTGAAAGCCATCGCGGATCGCACCGGCGGGCAGTATTTCTTTGCAAATGATGAGGCTGCGCTTACCGAGACCTACCAGCGCATTGATGAGCAAAACCCCAGAATCGTAGAAACCCATAGCTACCGTCCACGGGAAAGCCTCGCTCACTATCCATTATTGGCGGCACTGTTGCTGATGCTGGGAAGTTGCGTTGGCCTTCACATCACGCAGCGCCGAAGGAGTCCCTCATGATCGGTGCCTTCGCGGAATTTCATTTTTTAAGAGCGGCTTATCTGCTTTTTCTGATACCAATTGCAGGTCTTTGGTGGGTAACTCGACCGAAACGTTCACGACAGTCCGGTCTGCCATCTGGTGTGGCTCCGCATCTGGCAGCAGCCCTGCTTCTGGGGACTGAAGACAAGCGGCGTATCTATCCCATTGATGTTGCCATGATCGCCACTGCTTTGGTTGCCATCGCCGCCGCAGGGCCAACATGGTCGCGGGCACAGAACCCGCTTGTGGCGGACACAGCCCCTCTGGTTATCGCTCTGAAGGTCACTGAGAGCATGGAGAATTCCGACGTGCCTCCATCGCGGCTGGAGCGTGCAAAGTTCAAGATCACCGACCTCATAAACACCCGCGCAGGCGCGAGAACGGCGCTGATCGCATATGCTGGTTCACCACACCGCGTGGCACCCCTGACCGAAGACGCAAATATCCTGCGCCCGTTGCTTGAAGGGTTGACCCCGGCTGTGATGCCCAAACAAGGGGATGCCGCAGGTGATGCGCTGACACTGGCGCAAAGCATATTGGACGAAAGCGACACCCCTGGAGCCGTCCTGTTTGTGTTGGACGATCTCGATCCATCTCAGCTTGTCGAGTTTCAGAACGCAACAACGCAGGTTTTCTTTCTGACCCTGCTCCCGAACGGAGACGAGATTGTTCAGTTGAACAACCTGAGGAACACCGTTGTGGTTCCGTTTTCCAATGATGACAGGGATATCACGCGGCTGCATCGGCAAATCCAAACCGCCTATGTGGAGGCGCTGGATGACGATGATCGTCTGGACTGGCAGGATCGGGGGTGGATGCTGGCATGGCCTGCGGCGCTGTTGTCGCTGCTCTGGTTCCGACGGGGTTGGGTGATCCGATGGGCCGTGTTGGGACTGTTCCTGATACAGCCCGCGAGTCCCGCGCGCGCAGAAGGTTGGCGGGACTGGTTCCTGACACCGGATCAGCAAGGCCTAATCGCAATGAACCAAAAACGCTATGCAGATGCTGCTGACCTGTTTGAGGACCCGTATCATGAAGGCTACGCGAGGTTGAAAGCAGGCCAATACCCGGAAGCCGCGGCCATCTTCGCCGAACTAAACACAGCCGAAGCCGCCTTTGCCGAAGGTATGGCTCGCATACGCAACCGGGAATACCGACCCGCCATTTCCGCTTTTGAAGAGGCGTTAGAACGCCGGCCTAACTGGCCGGAAGCACAGCATAATCTCGAGGTTTCCATCGCCATTCTCGACTATGTAGAATCCACGCGGGAACAATCCGACACTGGCGAAGAAGCCGGGATCGGAGCAGATGACACTGTGTTCGACAATGACTCTGGTCGCGGGGAAAACACGACCATTCAAGCCCAGACCGAAGGTGCAAAACCTTTGTCGGCAGACCAGTGGATCAGCACGATTGATACGGACATGCAGGATTTCTTGCGCAACCGGTTTCGTCTGGAAAACCAGGAGCAGGAACAATGAGATTTTTGCTCCTCGTCATGTCTGCTTTTCTGCCGTTCGGGGCTTTCGCGCAAAACGCGACCGCTCCTCAACCACAAGTCACGGTCGAGGCGCCAAGTGAGGACGTGATTGTCGGACAGCCCGCCATCTTACGTGTAAAGGTTCTGGTGCCGACCTTCATGCCGTCCCCACCAGTCTTTCCTGCACTGGAACAGGAAAACCTGCTGGTGCGCCTGCCCGAGCGTGCCTCGGGACCTGTGAGCGAGTCTGTAAACGGCGAGACATGGTCCGGTGTTCAGCGAAGCTATCGCATCTATCCACTGGCGTCAGGGGCGATAGATTTTGGCGCTCAGGACATGACAGTCACCTTTGCAGACCCGGAAACGAATGATCCTGTTCAGGCTTCCGTCCCGCTGCCACCGATCAAGATTAACGCAGTTGTCCCGGATGGGGCACGTGATCTGAATCCGCTGATTGTCGCGACGGGTTTTGAACTGACGCAGGAAATCGAAGGCCCAACTGAAATGCAGGCTGGCGATGCGGTCACCCGAAGACTGACAGCGCGCATCTCGGGAACGAGTCCGATCCTGATACCACAATTAATGCAAGATAATCAGGACCCTCTACTGCGACCTTATCCCAAAGAACCACGATTTACCGAAACCGAGGATCGGGGAATCCTGTCAGGCCAACGTGTTGATGAAACCGTTTACCTAGCGCAGGATGGAGGTGAAACTCAGCTGCCTGCGGTAGCACTGCAGTGGTTCAACCTGACGACAAATGCCGTTGAAACCGTAGACGTCGACGCTGTTGACCTGAAACTTGCCGCGCCGAAGTCTGGGCCTCCGTCAGCAGTTACATTGATGAGATATCTGTTTTGGGCTGCTGCTGTCCTGATAGTCACTTTGGTCGTTTTGTGGTGGTCGATGCCGCGATATCGAAACTGGAAAGAAGCACGTGAAAAGGCATACCGCGCTTCACCGGAATTTGCCCTCGCGCAACTGCGCCATGCGCTGCATGACCAGGACCTCAACGCCGCCTATTCTGCGCTTGAAACCTGGAAGCAACGCTGTGAAAGCCCGCAAGGACACAACGGGCTTGAAGCACGTTTGGAACAGATTGGCTCTACGCATTACGCCACTGATAAAGGCGACAGAACACCGGATTGGAGCGGGGCTATTTCCGCGCTAGACGCTCTTACAGCCGCCCCCCAAAAACAGGCAGAGCTCCTTCCGCCACTGAACCCCTGATCAGGTCTGACAACTGGCAATCAGCGCCTTCCGGTCTTTCAGCCGAACGCGCCCATACCCGAGTTCGATCAGGCCCAAATCCGCAAGTCGGTGCAGGCTGCGGTGCAGAGTTGGCTGCGACACGGCAATCATCTCGGCCAGTTCGTCCTGAGACACCACGATCCAACCATCGGTTTTTGACCTGCCCTCATCCAGATGAAGCAGCCGCAGTACCAACCGTTTTTCACTGCCGGTCACGGCAAGGTTGGCCATTATCCGAAGCGCCGTCTGCATGTTCTCCTGCGTCAGCGCGTAAAAATCGCGGACATAATTCGGATTGGCTTGAACCAGTTTGGCGATACGGGAATGCGGAAAAAACAAGGTTTGCGTCTCTTGCGTGGTGACGACGCTGATCAGCCGCGGTGTATCCGCGAATAAAGCAAGATCCCCTATCCAGAAACCGGCACCTTCGCGGTGTATCACGAATTCCTGCCCATCATCCGCCGGCGCTGTGATCTGAACAGCGCCACTCAGGACGGCAAATACTCCGTTTGCCGGGTCTCCATGATGATAAAGCGCTTCGTAAGGTTCAAAAACTCTTGCGGTTCCGCAATCCAACAGGTCACGGCGAAACGCTTCCGAGCGTTTGCTGAACCACCCGGCCTTCTGCAAGAGCTTAATATTATTCGCTTTGTCAAACATTAGAATTTTCCAATATCATCATATGATGAGTTTTCAATCCTGCAAATCGCCTAGTGTAAACGCGTTCGATTCCTCGGAAGGGTGAAGGTTTGCCGTTCAGAATGCGACCGATTTTTACAATCCGTTTTGGCCGAAATTACCGGCCGATAAACACCTTCCCACCTCTGGGGCCTACAAACTCTTACAGATCAGGAGCATATCATGTCACCACCACGTTCGATTGCATACAGGTGGCGCACCGAGTTGCGTCGCATTGCTGTGGCTACCGTCGCCGTTGCGTTGGCACTTCCCGCCTGGGCACAGGACCAGAAACCCAACATCCTGGTCATTTGGGGTGACGATATAGGGCAGTCCAATATCTCGGCCTATACGATGGGTCTGATGGGGTATCAGACGCCGAACATCGACCGCGTTGCCAAGGAAGGCATGATTTTCACCGACTATTATGGCGAGCAATCCTGTACTGCTGGCCGCTCGTCCTACATCATGGGGCAATCGGTGTACCGGACCGGCCTGTCCAAAGTTGGTTTGCCCGGCGCTGATCTGGGGATGCAGGTCGAAGATCCTACTATTGCCGGCCTGTTGAAGGACCACGGTTATGTCACTGGTCAGTTCGGCAAAAACCATCTGGGCGACAAAGATGAGCATCTTCCGACAAACCACGGATTTGATGAGTTTTTCGGAAATCTATACCACCTGAACGCTGAGGAAGAGCCAGAGAACGAGGACTACCCCGGCGATGCGGTTCTGGCTGATGGCCGCACCTTCCGCGAGGCCTATGGGCCGCGCGGCGTTATCAAGTCCAAGGCCGACGGCACCATCGAGGACACCGGCCCCCTGACCCGCAAGCGCATGGAGACAGTGGACGAAGAGACCGTTGCGGCTGCCATCGACTTCATCAAGCGTGCCCACGAACAAGGCCAACCTTTCTATGTTTGGTGGAATGGTACTCGGATGCACTTCCGTACCCACGTGAAGGATGAGATGCGCGCGCAGGCCAACGACATCGCAGGCCGCGTGACCGATGAATACACCGCAGGCATGATCGAACATGACATGCATGTAGGCCAGCTGCTGGACCTGCTGGATGAGCTCGGCATCGCCGACAACACCATCGTTCACTATTCCACCGACAACGGGCCACACATGAATACGTGGCCGGATGGCGCTTCGACGCCATTCTGGGGTGAGAAGAACACCAACTGGGAAGGCGGATGGCGCGTTCCGTCGATGGTACGCTGGCCCGGCCAGATTGAGGCCGGATCGGTCACCAACGAGATCGTGCACCATATGGATTGGCTGCCGACGTACCTTGCTGTTGCCGGTGATCCGGACATCAAGGAAAAGCTGAAGGCCGGTTACAACTCCTCAGGTATGGGCCGCGACTACAAGGTGCATCTGGATGGCTACAACATCCTGCCCCTGCTGACCGGTGAAGCCTCTGAAAGCCCGCGTCGCGAGATCTTCTATTTCTCGGATGACGGGGATATGACCGCGCTGCGCTTTGACGATTGGAAGCTGATCTTCCTTGAGCAGAAGGCGTGGGGCACCCTGCGCGCATGGATCGAACCCTGGACCGAGCTGCGCATTCCGCTGATCGTGAACCTGCGTCGCGATCCTTATGAGCGTGCTTACCGGACGTCCAACACCTACTACGACTGGCTGTTGGATCGGGCCTATTTCCTGGTGCCCGCTCAACAATATGTCGGCAGCTTCCTGGAGACCTTCCAAGAATACCCGCCGCGCCAGAAGGCTGCCAGCTTCAACCTGGATCAAGTGATGGAGAAGCTGTCCGCGCCGACCAACAATTAACCAATCAAAACACGAAGGGCCGCCTGTGCATCGGCGGCCCTTTACTAATTGAAGCAAGGAATTTCTCATGAGGAATGCAGTTCTTTCAGCCGCTCTTGTCGTGGCTCCGCTGGCCTTGTCTGCCGACCCTCTGCCGAGTTGGGGCACATCCGCGTCCAAGGATAGGATCATCGAATTCGTCGAGGCCGTCACTGACCCGAACGGCGCCGACTATGTCACACCGGCCGAGCGGGTTGCGGTATTCGACAATGACGGCACGCTGTGGGCTGAACAGCCGGTCTATTTTCAGCTCACCTTCGCCATGGATCGCCTTGCCAAACTGGCCGGGGCGGACCCCTCGATCCTGACCAGCCCAACGCTGGAAGCTGCGGCAAAGGGCGATCTGCAAGCTGTCGCCGAGGGCGGTCACGATGCCTTGATCGAAGTTCTGAACGCCTCGCACTCCGGTGTAAGTGTACAGGAATTCCAGGCATCCGTCGCCGAATGGCTGGACACCGCGCGTCACCCGGAAACCGGTTTGCCATACGATCAGATGACCTATCAACCGATGGTGGAACTGCTGCGCTATCTCAGGGATGAAGGATTCCGCACCTATATTGTCTCGGGCGGCGGCCTGCATTTCATGCGCGTGTTTGCCGAGGATGCCTATGGCATTCCGCCCGAACAGGTTCTGGGTACTTATGCCGATACAACCTACGAAACAGCTGATGGTGCTCCTGTCATCACCAAGGCCCCCGGCATCGCCTTTGTCGATGACAAAGAGGGCAAGCCCATCAACATCGAACGCACGATTGGCAGACGCCCTATTCTGGCTGGCGGCAACTCGGACGGGGATTTCGCCATGCTGGAATGGACCACTGCAGGCGACGGTCCACGACTGGGCGTTCTGATTCATCACACCGATGCCGAGCGCGAATGGGCTTATGACCGCGAAAGCCCGATCGGGAAACTGGTCGACGGGCTGGACAAGGGCCCCGACATGGGCTGGGTCATTGTTGATATGGCGCAAGACTGGGATCGCATCTACACTGGGGCTGAATAAGGCACTTAGAGACCGATAACCCCATGTGGACACTGCTTGTTTCCGCGTTCGTCTTCTTTCTGTATGGGACGGCCGCGGTATTTTCGATACGGGCGGCCCAAACCGCCCGCACGCCCCAGGGAGCCGTCGGGTGGGTGGTCCTTTTGATCTCAGCCCCGTTTGTCGGCGTGCCGCTGTATCTGTTTCTGGGGCACCACCGGTTTAGCGGCTATCGCATCGCTCGCAAGCACAGCGAAAGAGTCGTCGAAGGCATCAAGACCTTTGCGGATTTCTCCAAACCAGATCCAGCCTCAATGCCGATCAACCCCCGCCCGTTCGAGGCTTTGGCGCATCTGCCAGTCTCGCGCGGGAACGGAGCCGAGTTACTGATTGACGGGCAAGCGACGTTCGACGCTATATTCAAGGAAATCGATGCGGCGCGGAATTATATCCTGATCCAGTTCTACATTGTCCGGGATGACGCACTGGGTAAACAGCTCAAGGACAAGCTGATCGCCGCCACCGAACGCGGGGTGTCGGTTCGGTTCATGACGGATGCTGTGGGTAGCTATGGCTTGCCGACCAACTATCTGGACGAGCTGCGCGCCGCCGGGATCGAGATCGCAAATCCGCGAGACCGTCGGGGGCCGCAATACCGTTTTCAACTGAATTATCGCAATCACCGCAAAACCGTGATCATCGATGGTGAGACCGGCTTTATTGGCGGTCACAATGTGGGTGTGGAGTATCTGGGCCAGAACGCGCATTTCGGCCATTGGCGCGACACACATATTAGGATGACCGGCCATATTGTCCGGCAGCTGCAGTTGATTTTCACCGAAGACTGGCACTGGGCGCACGAAGAAGATCTGATCGAACAGTTGGACTGGGCCGGATCAGAATCCGAACAGGACATGAACGCTCTGATCGTCGCTACCGGCCCCGGCGACGACACGGAAACCGGCGCGATGATGTTCTTTGCCGCCATCACTGAAGCGAAAGAAAGACTGTGGATCGCCTCGCCCTATTTCGTGCCCGATATTGATATCATAACTGCCCTTCAACACGCCGCCCTGCGCGGTGTGGATGTGCGCATTCTGGTGCCGGACGTGATCGACCACCGCCTGCCTTGGCTGGCCGCCTTCGCCTATTTCGACGAGGTCACGGATTGCGGTGCGCGTGTGTTCCGCTACACCGATGGTTTCATGCACCAGAAAGCCTTTGTAGTCGACGACACGCTGGCGGCTGTAGGAACCACCAATCTGGACAATCGCTCTTTCCGCCTGAACTTCGAGGCTATGGCCCTGTTCTTTGATCCACGAGCGGCGCAGGCCGTGGACAAGATGCTGCGGGCTGATTTCGAGAAAAGCTATGAACTGACCAAGAAACTTCCTGACCAACCGGCCTATATCCGGTTTGGGTCACCTCTCGCCCGGCTGTTCGCGCCGATCCTCTAGGACATTAATTCCTCTTTGAAGACCTGCGTCATCAACGCCACCATAAAGGCCGTAGACAACCCGAACGCCAGCAGACCGGTCACCGAGGCAAACGCTCCGAATATTCGCAACGGTTCTCCCAGAACAATGTCACCATATCCCAGCGTCGTGAATGTCACCAATGAGAAGTACAAGGCCGAGTTCCAGTCAGGCAGAACATCCCCCAGCATCCAAACGATTGCCCAAAGCCAGACCTGAAACGTGTGAATGGCAACGATAAAGACGAGGGCTATGCAGATAGGGGCCGCGATAGAAAAGAACTTCTTGCTGTTTTCCAGCCTCAGCGACATGACGCGAACCACCTGTGTGCACCACGTAAGAAGGATAATCTCGATCAGAAAACAGATGCCCAGATATATGCTGCCCCAAAGGATTTGCTGCGTTAACGTCATCAACTCACTTATCATGTTCCGGTCCGAAGAAGTTCCACCACAATGGCGACTTAACCGAAAAAGGACAAGGCTGCGGCGAATGGAAACGAATGCGGCTGGACGCTGGACTCTGCCGATCAGCAGCGCACATTGTTGCGGGCACAGTCCGAGGTTTTTTGCATGTTGCTGACGATCGACCAGGTCCAGAAGTCCTATCCGGGTGGGCGCCCCGTTTTGCGGGACGTGTCGCTGTCCCTCGGTCAGGGACAGACGCTGGCCCTGACCGGAGAAAGCGGTAGCGGCAAAAGCACGCTGCTCAACCTTGCGGCGGCATTGGACAGTTTCGACGGCGGCGAGATCACGCTGGACGGCACCCCCCTGTCACCACTTGATGACGCCGGACGTGCCGTGTTGCGTCGGCAAAGCGTTTCGCTGGTGTTTCAGCAGTTCAACCTGATTCCTTCGCTGACGGTCGCGCAGAACCTGTCATTCCACGCCCGGCTGGCGGGTCGAGAGGACGCCTCCTGGACCACGCAGTTGGCCGAGCGGTTAGGCCTGTCCGACTTGCTGACGCGCTTTCCCGAGAGCCTTTCCGGCGGGCAGCAACAGCGCGTCGCCATTGGCCGCGCCATGGCCGCGCGACCAAAACTCCTGCTGGCGGACGAGCCCACGGGAAATCTGGACGAAACCGCCAGCGCCACTGTGCTGGCCCTGATGCTGTCGCTGGCAGCAGATACCGGGGCCGCCCTGCTGTTGGTCACTCATTCGCAGGATATCGCCGGACGGCTGGATCGGCGCGCGCATCTGGCGGGTGGCCACATCACATGACCGGCGCGGTCACACAGGCCCTGTTGTCGCATTGGCGACGACACAAGCTGCAACTGGCCACCTTGCTGATCGGGATTGCGCTGGCCACGGGGCTGTGGTCCGCCGTTCAGGCGATCAACGCCGAGGCGCGCTACAGCTATCAGCGCGCCAGCGAGCAACTTGCGCTGGGTTTGCACGACGAGTTGCGCGATCCATCCGGCCCAATCCCGATTGCGCGCTATGTCACTCTGCGCCGCGCCGGGTGGCAGGTCGCAGCGGTTCTGGAAGGGCCACTGCGTCTGAACGGACGCACGATACAGGTGATGGGCGTCGACATGCTGGCCTACCCCACCCTGCCCGCCGTGACGCAGATCGAACAATCCGAAACACCGCCAGAGCCCGCCGACATGCTGACCACACCCGGCCAATTACTGGCATCCCCCGAACTGGCCGAGGTGCTGAGAAACCAAGACAGCCTTCCGCCAATTCTGCAGACGGATGCAGTCCCGCCCGACCTGATCCTCACCGATATCGGTGTGGCCGAGACACTGTTGGAAAAACCCGGCCAGATTTCCCGGCTTCTGGTGTTGCCCGATCAGCCGCGCGACACTCCTGCGTTGTCGGACATCGCACCCGAACTGGAGCGCATTGAGGCCTCGGCCCGGCTGGATGCAGCCCAGTTGACGGACAGTTTTCACCTGAACCTGACTGCCTTCGGCCTGTTGTCCTTTGCAGTCGGGCTTTTCATCGTCCACGGCACCGTCGGACTGGCCTTTGCCCAGCGGCGGGCGATGATCCGTACCTTGCGGGCGCTGGGTGTTTCCATGCAGCAGCTGGTCTGGATGATCATGGCCGAACTGACCCTGCTGGCCCTGATCGGCGGCCTGTTGGGATTGATCCTTGGCTTCTTTCTGGCCGGAGCCTTGCTGCCCGACGTCGCTGCCACCCTGCGCGGGCTATACGGAGCGCCTGTTGACGGGCAGATGACCCTGCAGCCGCAATGGGTTCTGGCCGGTTTGGCGATGGCTTTGGCGGGCACGCTGCTGGCCAGTGGTCAGGCCTTGTTTCGACTGTCACGTATGCCGTTGCTAACCGGGGCTGGCCTGCAGGCATGGCGTGGCTCGACAAGCGCGCACTGCACCACTGGGCTGCTGGGGTTGATCCTGATCGGCGGTGGCTTTGCCATCGGAAACGCAATCAACGGGTTGATCGCGGGGTTTGCCATGGTGGGTGGTATCCTGACCGGCGCCGCTCTGATCCTGCCATCCCTACTGTCACTTGCCCTGTCGGCATTGCAGCGCAACGCCCGAGGTCCCGTTGCGCAATGGGTCTGGGCCGACATGCGCGCGCAATTGCCGGGTCTGTCGCTGGCCCTGATGGCGCTGCTGCTGGCCTTGGCAGCAAATATCGGCGTTGGCACGATGGTATCCAGCTTTCGGTTGACCTTCACCGGTTGGCTGGATCAGCGCCTGACATCCGAACTTTACGTGTCCGCCGCCGACAATCAGCAAGGCCAACAGATCGCGCAGTGGCTGGAGCCGCAGGTGGACGCGGTTCTTCCAATCCGCAGCATAGAGCTGACGCATGATGCGGGACCGCTCTTTCTGTACGGGATTGTCGATCACCAGACCTACCGCGAGCATTGGCCGATCATCGCGTCCTCGGACAGCGCGTGGGATCGCCTTCATGCGGGTGAGGCCTTGCTGATCAACGAACAACTCGCCCGGCGTGCGAACCTGTGGCCCGGAGACGCGCTGACCCTCCGTAAGGGTCATACCCTGCCGATTGCAGGCGTCTATTCGGATTACGGAAACCCTACCGGTCAAGCCATCGTGTCGATGTCTCAGCTGGACCGGATCGCGCCGGGGGCTGACACACGCCGGTTCGGTATCCGTATTGCACCAGAGCGCGCTACAGAGATGGCACAAGCCCTGAGAGATCAATTCGACCTACCCCGCCAAGCCGTCGTGCATCAGGCGGCGATGAAAGCGCAATCGATGACGATCTTTGACAAGACCTTTGTGGTGACATCGGCGTTGAACGTTCTGACGCTGGGCGTTGCCGGATTTGCCATCCTGACCAGCCTGCTGACCTTGTGGACCCAGCGCCTGCCGCAAATTGCCCCCGTCTGGGCGCTGGGTCTGACACGGGCGCAACTGGCGCGTCTAGAGTTGTTGCGCAGCGTGCTGCTGGCTGCTCTGACAGCGGTTCTGGCCCTGCCGCTGGGGCTGGTACTGGCCTGGGCTCTGCTGGCGGTAATCAATGTACAAGCCTTTGGCTGGCGGCTGCCGATGTATCTTTTCCCGGCTGACTGGGCTTATCTGTTCGCTCTGACCCTGCTGGCCGCCTTTGTCGCCGCCGCCCTGCCCGCGTTGCGTTTGCTTCGCCTGCCGCCTGCCGATTTGTTGAGAGTCTTCGCCAATGAACGTTAAAATCTGGCTGTGTGTTATGTTCCTGCTGCTCCCCGCCGCCTTGCGCGCACAGGGGTATGCCGGGTTGGGTGGTTCGGCCGAAGGGTTCGATATCCCGCAGCCCGGCTATCAATTCGAATTCCCCCGCGATCACGGCCCGCATCCCAGCTTTCGGATCGAATGGTGGTACCTAACCGCAAACCTGACAGGCGAGGACGGGCGCGATTACGGTATTCAGTGGACCCTGTTCCGATCAGCCCTGAAACCGCTTGAGGCTGATGGGTGGCAGAGCCCGCAACTGTGGATGGGCCACGCCGCCGTCACGACGCCTGAAACGCACTATTTCGCCGAACGCTTGTCGCGCGGTGGCGTCGGTCAGGCCGGGGTGACTTCTGACCCTTTCGAGGCCTGGATCGACGAATGGCACATGCGCGGAGCCGACCCCAGCGCGGTGACCCTTTCGGCCAGCGGCGCTGAGTTTGCCTATGACCTGTCGCTGAACGCCCAAGGCCCGTTTGTGTTTCACGGAGACGCCGGATACTCGATCAAGTCCGCCGATGGGCAAGCCAGCTACTATTACTCGCAACCCTATTACACGGTTGAGGGCGTGCTGCACCTGCCCGAGGGCGATGTGGCAGTCACCGGTCACGGCTGGCTGGACCGCGAGTGGTCCTCACAACCTCTGGCCGCGGATCAGAGCGGCTGGGACTGGTTCTCACTCAGCTTTGACGACGGAGATAAGTTGATGGCCTTCCGTCTGCGCGGCGGGCGCGGCGATTTCACGGCCGCTACGTGGATCGCGCCGGACGGAACCACCATGCCCCTTCCGGACGGGTCCGTATCCTTTACCCCATTGGAAACTGCCCGCGTGGCGGGACGGGACGTGCCCGTTCAATGGCGTGTATCCCTACCGGACCGCGATTTGGACGTCGAGGTTTCGGCCATCACCCCTGATGCCTGGATGGGTACAAGGTTCGAATACTGGGAAGGCCCGGTCACGGTATCCGGCAGCCACCAAGGCCGCGGATACCTTGAGATGACGGGGTACTGATCCTAGCGCACGACGTAGACCGAAACAGTCGAGTGGCGTACAACCCGCGCCGCATTCGGCCCCAGAAGATAGTCCTTGAGGTCCGGTTTATGCGCGCCGATCACAATCAGATCACTGCCTGCACTTTCTGCGGTTTTCAGGATTTCCTGATAGGCAGTGCCGGTGGCGACGACATGGCGGATCTTGGCGTTCTGCTCATCCCCAAGGGCTGAGATGCACAACTCAGACAGTTTGGCGTGTGCCTCTTCCAGCGCCTTTTCGTGAAAGTCGGCTTGGAAAAATCCAGACACCCAGCTTTCGCCAAAATCGGGCAGAACTGTCACCACATCCAGTTGCGCGTTGTGCTGATCGGCCAATACTGCCCCAGTCTTCAGCACATTCTCGTCAAGGTCGCCGTTGCTGATATCGACGGCGCAGAGAACAGAGTTTGTCATGCGGGCACCTCTTGTCTGGCGGCACGGCCACGTTGCAGGAAGGCGATCAGACCCAGCAGGATCAGCGCAGGGATATACATCAATTGCTTCGGAGGCTGGCTGGACGGCAGGCTGACCGAGGTCAGACGCACCGCGTCGTCGCCGTAATAGTCGAACATGTCCAACTCATCCGCGACGGGCGTGCCGAACATCGGCTCCTCCACTTTGATCAAACCGTCCTCTTCCAACAGCATCAGCCCCATGGCATCGACCCGGGATTCACCGCCTTCTTCATTGCCGACCGAAACAACGACTGTCGTGTCTGTCATCTCAAGCGTGTCGAAATCCGGGCCGCTGACCACCATTCGCACCTCGGTCCCCGGGGGGGTTTGTCCGATGGTTTCCACAAAGGCGGCTGGCTCGACCGACGTATAAGGCGGCGAGATGCGGTCCATGAAATAGTCGGGCCGGAACAAGGCGAAAGCCACGGCGATCAGTGCGATGCTTTCATAGATACGGCTGTGGGTCAGGAAGTACCCCATTGTTCCCGCAGTGAAGACAAGGATCGCTATTGTTGCAAATATCGCAACTATTATCCCTTCAACCCAGGTCACATCAATCAACAATAGGTCCGTGTTGAAGATGAACACAAACGGAAGTGCAACGGTGCGAAGGCTGTAGAAGAACGCGGTGAAGCCGGTCTTGATCGCGTCGCCCCCCGACACAGCGGCGGCTGCAAAACTGGCCAAACCTACCGGTGGCGTCACGTCTGCCATGATGCCGAAATAGAACACGAACAGGTGCACGGCGATCAGCGGCACGATCAGTCCGCTCTGCGCGCCCAGTTCAACAACCACACCCGCCATCAGCGAGCTGACCACGATATAGTTCGCCGTGGTCGGCAGGCCCATACCAAGTATCAGGCTGAGCAGGCCAACCATGACCAACATCAGAATAAGGTTGCCGCCTGAAAGGAACTCGACCAGATCGGCCATCACCTGCCCGACCCCTGTCAGGGTCACGGTGCCCACGATGACACCGGCCGTGGCCGTGGCCAGAGCGATCCCGATCATGTTGCGCGCACCATCGATCAGGCCCTGCCATAGATCAGCGACACCATCGATGAAGTTGTCATTCAGATTGCTTTGTCCGCGGAACAGCGCCTTGAGCGGCTTTTGCGTCAGCAGGATCACGAACAACAGTGCCGTCGCCCAAAATGCCGACAGCCCTGGCGACTTCTGCTCGATCATCAGGAAATAGACCAGAACGATGATTGGCAGCAAGTAATGCAGCCCAGCTTTGTAGATATCTGCGATAACCGGCAGTTCTACTTCTTTGGCGTTCGGGTCATCCGGTTCCAGATCCGGGACCTGCGCGGCCAAGTACAGCAGTGCGATATAGATGCCACAGACAATAAGGCTCAGGATCAGACCTGCAGAGGATGGGGCCCAACTGGTGACCGCTTCGACCGGGAACTGCGAGCCATAGCAGAGTCCAGCAAACACGAGGAAGAAGGAGAGCATCCCAACGACAGTGCGCGCCAGATGCACCTCGCGATCGCCCAGCGTGGGCATGTTCCGCTTCACGGCTTCAAGGTGCACGATGTAGACCAGCGCGATGTAGGAAATCGCCGCAGGCAGGAAGGCGTGAGTGATCACCTCAACGTAAGAGATGCCCACATACTCCACCATCAGGAAGGCTGCAGCGCCCATCACCGGTGGCATGATTTGACCATTCACGGATGAGGCGACCTCGACCGAGCCCGCCTGTTCGCTGCTGAACCCAACGCGTTTCATCAGAGGGATGGTAAACGTACCGGTGGTGACCACGTTTGCAATCGACGAGCCCGAGATCAGACCGGTCGCCGCCGAACCCACAACGGCTGCCTTGGCTGGGCCACCGCGCAGGTGGCCAAGCGCACCGAACGCCATCTTGATGAAGTAATTCCCTGCCCCGGCTTTATCCAGCAAAGCGCCGAACAATACGAACAGGAACACAAACTTGGTGGAAACACCCAGGGCGATGCCAAACACGCCCTCGGAGGTGATCCACATGTGGCTCATGGCCTTCTTCAGGCTGGCCCCTTTCCAACGGATAACCTCGGGCACCCATTCGGACGAGCCAAAGAAGACATAGGCCAGAAAAATTGTCGCGATGATCGCCATTGCCGGACCAAGTGCGCGACGCGCGGCCTCAAACAGCAGCAACAGCCCGACCAAAGCGACCCATTTATCAGTATCGTCCGCAAGGCCACCCGCGTCGACGATCTTTTCGTAAAAGAAGTATCCGTACAGCGCCAGAAACGCGCCTACGATTCCCATGATCCAGTCCTGGACCGGGATATAATCACGTGGGCTGGATTTCAGCGCCGGATAGGCTGCGAAAGCCAGGAACATGGCAAAAGCCAGATGAAACTGACGTGCATTATTCACTACACTTCCGGGCAACACATAGTTGGCGATAGGCGAGGCCAAAAGCACTTGAAAAATAGACCAGATAGCCGCCACAATGGCCAGAAAAATCCCGACATTGCCGACCGGGTTTCGCCCACCCGCATCGGACGAGGCTACAAGTTCCTGCAGCTCTTCTTCGGATAGCGGACGATTGGATTGTGTGTCGGAACTCATGCAATTGTCTCCCCGTCGCGGCCTTTTTGGCCTTTTGAACCACCCGTTATTTTACGGGCTTCGGTTGCAGGGCGCCCGAGGGCACCCTGCTTCAGGTCTGGCTTACTGTATCCAGCCTTTTTCTTTGTAGTACTTCTCGGCGCCCGGATGCAGCGGAGCCGACAGGCCGTCAGCAATCATTTCTTCCGGTTTCAGGTTAGCAAATGCCGGGTGCAGCTTTTTGAAGTCATCGAAGTTTTCAAAGACAGAGCTGACAACAGCATAGACCGCATCATCCGACACGTCTGCCGAGGTTACGAAGGTCGCGCCCACACCAAAGGTTGCAGTGTCACCGTCGGAACCGCGATACATGCCACCGGGGATGGTTGCGGTACGGTAGAATGAGTTGTCGCCGACCAGTTTGTCCACGGCATCGCCGCTGACATTCACCAGCACGGAATCACACGCGGTGGTGGCTTCCTGGATCGAACCCGAGGGGTGACCAACAGTGTAAACCATCGCGTCGATCTGGTTGTCGCACAGCGCAGCAGACTGTTCAGCCGCTTTCAGCTCGGTCGCCAGTTCGAAATCGTCGGTGGTCCAGCCCAGTTCGCCCAGCAGAACCTCCATGGTGCCGCGCTGACCGGAACCGGGGTTGCCAATGTTGACGCGCTTGCCCTTCAGGTCCTCGAAGTTGGCGATGCCGGAATCCGCACGGGCCACAACCGTGAACGGCTCAGGGTGTACCGAGAAAACGGCGCGCAGACCTTCGAACGGGCCGGCCTCTTCAAATTTCGAGCTGCCGTTAAAGGCGTGGTACTGCCAGTCGGACTGCGCCACACCGAACTCCAGTTCGCCTTCGCGAATGGTGTTGATGTTGTAGACCGAACCGCCGGTCGACTCGACCGAGCAACGTACGCCGTGTTCCTTGCGGCCCTTGTTGACCAGACGACAGATCGCGCCGCCCGTCGGATAATACACACCGGTCACACCGCCGGTGCCGATGGTGATGAATTCCTCTGCATATGCTGCTGGAGCCATAAGGGCCGCGGTGACGACCGCGCCGAGGCTGAGCTTGCTGCTGTTTTTCATTTTTGAGAACTCCCAATTCTTATGGTGGATGGGAGACCGCCCGGCGACCCCCCCTCCAGGGACTCCGCCGGTTAAGGCAAGCGCCAGCGTGTTGCAACAGGTGCAAGCGCCTGAATTTCCAAAATCTCCCAACATCTTCGACGTTTCATTCAGACACTCATCTTGTCAACCCCCGCGCGTGGACCAACCGCCTCAAGCTGCATATCTGAGGGGTTTTTTCAAAGTTTCCCCCCACCAACCGGCCAGCAGGCGTGAAATGCCGGACTTACGGGGTGGATCGACCACCAGATTAAATTCTTTGAATGTTGTGAACCGTGCCTCTAGTCTTTCGGGAGTCTTGGTACACCTCTGTAACCGTAGGGCTGTAAAGGAATTTATTCCAACACGGAAAGAAGGATCCCTGATGAAGCGCCCCTCACCCAGCCCTTTGCTAGTCGTCGCCCTTACCATCAGCGCGGCGATTGCGGCCTGGGGCATCGCCGACCCGCAGGGGCTGGCGCGGCTTGCATCGGCGGCGGTCGCCACGCAGTTCAACAGCCGCGGCTGGTTCATCATGCTCGAGGTCAGCGGCCTGCTCTTTGTGGCACTGTATCTGGCGCTTTCACGGTTTGGCGATATTCGCCTCGGCGAAGACGATGCTGAGCCCGAATTCTCAACCCCGGCCTGGATCGCGATGCTGTTTGCCGCCGGAATGGGTGTCGGGCTGTTGTTCTACGGCGCAGCCGAGCCCCTGACCCACTTCGAAGTTCTACGCCAATTCAGCCCCGACCCCGAAGCCGCCAGTTATGCCCTGTTCGTGACCTACCTGAACTGGGGGTTTCACGCCTGGGCCATCTACGCGATTGTCGGGCTGGTCATCGCCTATTTCGCCTATCGCAGACACCGCACCCTGATGCTGAGCGCGCCTCTGACTGACGCGCTGGGTGAGGCACGCTGGGTCAAGGCGATGGGGTGGATGTTCGACCTGCTCTCGATCGTTGCGATTGCCGTAGGTTTGGCCGGTTCGATGGCGATGGGCGTGTTTCAGGTGCAGACCGGGCTGGCAGGTCTGATCGGGATCGAAACGCCCGGAATTCTAACGCTCCCTGTGTTTGCCGCGCTCTGTGTCGCGTTCATCATCCCCCTGCGACGGGACCTTGGCGAAGGGATGTCCCTGCTGTCCAATGCCGCGATGCTGATTGCCGTTGGGATGATGGTGTACCTGCTGGTCCTGGGCCCGACCTCGTTTCTGATGAACGATATCGTTGCGGGGTTCGGGCGTTATTTGTTTGGCGTGCTACCTGCCGGGTTTTCCACAGCCGAATTTTTTGACGACATCATCGTCGACTGGTTTCACGGCTGGACGCTGAACTACATGATCTGGTGGTTGGCCTGGTCCCCCTTTGTGGGAATCTTCATCGCTCGCATATCGCGCGGGCGTACCATCCGAGAGTTTCTGATCGGCGTCATCGTCGCCCCCACCCTGTTCTCGATTCTGTGGTTCGGCATCTTTGGCGGGTTGGGTTTTTTCGATGCGTTGCGGCAGGACGGTGCCTTATCCGCCGTCAATGCCGAAAATCTGGACGCGACAACCTTTGCCCTTCTTGCCAAGTTCCCATTCAGCGGCCTGACGCAAACAGCAACAATCCTGGCGGCCTTCCTGTTCGTGGTCACCAGCGTCGTCAGCGCCGGGTTCACTCTGGCGATGATTGGCACCGGCGGCGACGACAATCCATCTCCGGGCGTCCGGACGGTCTGGGGGCTGATTCTGGGGGCATTGGGGCTGGCGATGATATTGGTGGGGGATATTTCCCTGGTCCGGTCGATCATCGCACTGTCGGCCATGGCCTTCGTTTTTATCGTTCCGATCCTTGTGATCTGCCTATTCAAAAGCCTGACGCGTGAGGAACGAAGATGACTGGTCAATTCATCGACACACTGCTGAATCTCAGCGTTTTTGCCTATATCGGGTTTCTGATCTGGCTGAGCCTGCGACGCGATCCGTGAACACACCGCGAGTTCACGTCATTAGTCTGAGGTGGTGCCCAAGGAGAGACTCGAACTCTCACGCCCGTGAAGGCGGGGGATTTTGAATCCCCTGCGTCTACCATTCCGCCACTTGGGCCACGAACACTGGATTAGCGTCCATGACCGGGAAGGTCCAGAGGCAAAAACCAACCTAAATCCAGTTTGTTTTCGCAGCAGCGGTTGACGCTTCACCGGACGCGTGGTTTGGCTTGCGCAACGTTAGAACAGGAATTTAGCACCATATGTTGCGCTCGCTTTATGACTGGACCATTCGTCTGGCCGAACATCCGCACGCCTTGTGGGCGCTGGCCTTTGTCGCCTTTATCGAAAGTTCGGTCTTTCCGATCCCGCCGGATGTGCTGATGATTCCAATGATCCTGGCCCGCCCGTCGCGCGCGTGGTTGATTGCAACGGTCGCTCTGGTCGCCTCGGTCCTGGGGGGCCTGTTGGGCTATGCCATCGGTGCCTTCTTTTATGAAAGCATCGGCCAGCCGATTCTGGAATCCATGGGCAAGGCGCACGCCATGGAAGAGTTCAACACCCGCTTCAACGATTTCGGCTTCTGGGCGGTTCTGGGTGCCGGTGTCACGCCCTTCCCCTACAAGGTCATCACCATCATGTCGGGCTGGACCGGGATGCCTCTGGGCACATTCATCGCCACTTCGATCCTTGCCCGCGCGCTGCGCTTTTTCATGGTCGCCGGCCTGCTTTGGGGTTTCGGTGAGCCGATCCGGGCCTTCATTGAAAAGCGACTGGGCCTTATGTTCACCTTGTTCGTCGTGCTTCTGTTCGGCGGGTTCCTTGTGGTGAGATACCTATGACACGCAAAAACATTCTGGTCCTGATCGCGACCTGCGGTTCTGTAGCGCTTCTATTTGGGGCATGGGGTTTTCAGCATCTCGGCGGGCTGGCGCCGTGCAAAATGTGCATCTGGCAGCGGTATCCGCACGGTGCGGCTATTTTGATCGGTGCAGTGGCGCTGGCGCTACCGCGCGTAAATCTGCTGCCCCTGCTAGGCGCACTCGCCGCACTGACAACCGCAGCCATCGGTGTGTTCCACGCCGGGGTCGAGCAAAAATGGTGGGAGGGTCCCACAAGCTGCACTTCCGGTGATATCGGCGGCTTGTCGACGCAAGAGTTGATGGATCAGATCATGTCCGCCCCGCTGGTACGTTGCGATGACATCCCGTGGCAGATGATGGGCATTTCGATGGCCGGGTGGAACGCCATACTGTCGGGCATTCTGGTGCTGGTCTGGATCGCTGCGTGGCGGGCGGGCCGTTAAAGCTCGTCCAACTCCGCATCCCAATAAAGAAAATCGATCCAACTTTCATGCAGGTGGTTCGGCGGGAACTTTCGCCCGACGTTCCGCAAAGCTTCTGCATCTGGCTGGCGCGGAGGCTTGCGCAATGTCATTCCTGCCTGCCGAAGCGACTTCGACCCTTTTTTCAGGTTGCAGGGACTGCAGGCCGCTACAACGTTTTGCCAGCTTGTGACACCTCCCGCAGCGCGCGGAACCACATGGTCAAAGGTCAAATTGTCGCGACAACCGCAGTACTGGCACCGGAATTCATCCCTCAAGAATAAATTAAAGCGCGTGAAGGCCACGCGCTTTCTGGGTTTTACATAGTCTTTCAGGACAACGACCGACGGTATTCGTATCTCGGTACTCGGGCTTCGGACGACCTCGTCGTACTCGGCCACAATATCCACCCTGTCCAGCCAGGCTGCCTTGATCGCCTCTTGCCACGGCCACAGGGACAACGGGTAATAGGACAAGGGGCGATAGTCGGCGTTCAAAACCAATGCCGGATGATGCTTGAGCGCACCGGGTTCCCTGACAAAATCGGTCCTGAAGTCTCCATCCATATCAGAATCGCTCCTCGCTCTGCTCTGCCCGTTTTTGACATCAGAGCGGGGAACACCCGCCCCGGCCTTAACTTAACTATATATCGTGTTAAAACTCTGACAAGCCCTGAGTTTCCACAATATCTCGGGTATTGGTTACGTCGGCTCCGTAACAATTGCGTGACAGTTATCCACAGGTTGCGCCAATGTGGCCTGCGGGCTATGGCGAGGGGCATGAGCTGGTTCATTCGATTCAACAAACCCTTCGACGTGCTGCCGCAATTTACCGACCGCGCCAATACGGATTCGCCGCGCAGCACTTTATCGGATTACATCGACCTGCCCGGGGTCTACCCGGCTGGACGTCTGGACCGGGATAGCGAAGGGCTGATGCTGCTGACCGACAACGGGCGGCTGCAGGCTCAGATATCCGATCCCAAGCACAAGATGGCCAAGACCTACTGGGTTCAGGTAGAGGGCCTGCCTGATGCCGCAGCCCTCAAAGCCCTGCGTGACGGTGTCGTACTGAAAGACGGCCTGACTCACCCCGCCAAGGCGCGCCTGATGGACGAACCTGAAGGGCTGTGGCCGCGAACCCCGCCGATCCGGGTCCGTCAGACGGTTCCGGATTGCTGGATCGAACTGACCCTTCGTGAGGGGAGAAACAGGCAGGTCCGGCGGATGACAGCGACCGTGGGACACCCGACATTGCGCCTGATCCGCGCCCGGATTGGCGACTGGTCGCTAGAGGGGCTGGAGCCCGGCCAGTGGGACAGTTTGCCAACTCCGGCGTTGAACTCGGCACCACAGCGGAAACGGGACCGCCGCCCACGGCGGTGACAAAAACCGCGTGTTGTGATACACTTAAGGAATGAAAGTCTCACCTGACATTCCTACCCCCGCCGGTGTTCTCGAAGCTGCGCTCTACGTCGATGATCTGGATGCGGCGGAACGGTTCTATGGCGAAATTCTGGCGCTGGAGAAAATTCAACGTGTTGCTGACCGGCACGTGTTTTTCAGGGTGGGCGGTTCGGTTTTGTTGCTGTTCAACGCGGAAGAGACCGAGAAACCGCCCGCACACCCCGACCTGCCCGTCCCACCCCATGGCGCGCGCGGGCCTGGTCATGTCTGCATGATCCTAACGCGCGATGAGATTGACGTGATGCGCAAACATCTTCTGGACTGGAACATCCCGGTGGATGCCGAGTTCGACTGGCCCGGTGGCGCACGCTCGCTTTACGTGCGCGACCCGTCCGGCAATTCAGTCGAATTCGCCGAAGGTCATCTGTGGGACTGACCGGTCACCGCAGAGGTTGCTTTTCTCCACCAACAACGCGGTAGATGTCGCTTGAGACGACACCAACCTCGGCCAAAACGGCCTGAAACGTCGCCATGTGCGGCGCGGCAAAATGAGCCTCCAATGCGGCCTGATCCTGCCATTCCTCATAGACTCGAAACCGTGTTGGATGCCCCAGAATCCGGCTGAACTCATAGACCAGGCAACCGGGTTCCCTCATTGTCTCGGCTACCATCGCCTGCGCGGCTTTGGATGCTTTTTCAACACCTTCGGGTGCAACTTCCACGGTTCCGGTCACGATCAGCATGAAGTGTCCTTTCTCAGATCAAACCGTTTGGTGAGTCTGTCGACTGGTCGTCCGTCCCGCAGCGGAACGCCATAAGCGACCGAATAGTCGCGGAACCCCATTTTGTCGTAATAGCTCAGCCCCATCCCGTTATCTGCGCGAATGGTGGCGCTGATTGCATTGAGTCCAACCCCGGCCGCATACTTGGCGGTTTCCGCGAACAGTGACCGCCCGGCCCCTTTAAGCACTGGCGCGCGTCGGGTGAATGTTGCGATATCGGCACAATCTTCGGGCATTGCTTCATGCGTCCCCAGCCATTGGAACCCTGCCACCTCACCCTGATCGTCCAAGGCAACGTGGCAGCAAATCACATCCGCTCCACCCAGGTAACTCTGCGCAAACAAGGCATCGGAAAACGGGATTTCAAACGCGGTCGAGCCTCCGATCTCGATGATATCGTTGAGGATTCGGCAGGCCGCGCTGACATCCTCGGGCATCATGGGGCGGACCGCGATCATGGCTAAAGGCTCAGCTTGTCGCGCATGAAGGCCAACGCGACGCTCAGGCCGTCAGGCGCGATTCCGTGGCCGGTGCCCTTCATGACATGCGCGTAGATTTCCTTGAAATCCGCGGCCTGCAAGGCTTCGGCGGCTTCGGGTAGCGATTGCGGCGGCACCACGTCGTCGGAATCTCCGTGCACCAACAGGATCGGCATCCGGCTGACCGTTTCATCAGGCAGCAGATCAGGTTCCAGCAAGCGGCCGGAAAACGCGACAATCCCAGCCACCGGGTCCTCGCGCCGCGGAGCAACATGTAGGCTTATCATCGTGCCTTGCGAGAATCCGAACAGGACCACCTGCTCGGGCAATACATCTTCGTCCACCATCAGCGCATCGAGAAAGGCGTTGAAATCGTCGGCGGCCATTTCCATGCCGCGCCGCGACTCTTCCTCGGACGAGCCGTCGATCCACGGGATCGGGAACCACTGGAACCCGTTGGGCATTCCGGGGATCTGTTCCGGGGCATCGGGGGCGACGAACAGCGTGTCCGGCAGATGTTCACCGAGCGGATCGGCCAGCCCAAGCAAATCGGCGCCATTGGCCCCATAGCCGTGCACGAACACCACGACTGAGCGTGCATCGCCCGAAACCGGCTCTTTTCGGAGCGCATTCAAAACCCGTGTCATCTGATACCTTCTCGTTCTTTCGCCACCCGGTAATAGGCCCACAGCACCCGTGCCGCAACCGACCGCCACGGCGACCAAGCAACGGCCATCTGTCGCAGTTCCTTATCCGTCGGACGTTTGGGTAAATCATAGAGGATGCGCGCGGCCTCTTGCAGCGCCAGATCACCCGGAGCGATCACGTCGGCGCGACCCAGCGAGAACATCGCGTAAATCTCGGCGGTCCAAACGCCGATGCCCGAAACTTCGGTCAATGTGGCAACAACTTCCGCATCGGTTGCATCACGCAACGCCTTGTAATCAATACGAGCATCGGCCAGCGCGCGGGCATATCGAATCTTCTGCCGGCTCAGCCCCACGGCCCGTAAATCATCATCGGTGGCCCACATGATCTTGCGTGGCCCGGTCAGTTTCGCATCCTGCAATCTCTTCCAGATCGCATTGGCCGAGGCGACGCTAACCTGCTGACTGACGATCGCACTGAGAAGCTGGGCAAACCCGTCCGGGCGACGGCGCAAGGGCAAAGACCCGGTTTGCTCCATCGCCCAAGCCATACGCGGGCAGGCTTCGGCCAGCCATGTGGCACCCTCAGCAACACAGTCGGGAGTCTCGATGATGCGTCCGACAGACATGGGTGCTCCGGGGTGGTTCGCTTTGCGCTCACGTTAGGTTGCTTTGTCGCAGATGCAACCCGCTTGTATGACCACCGTTTCAGAGATACGCATGGCCCATGACATTGACCGCCGCAAACCCGGACAACAGCCAGGCCAAACGCAACGTCGCCGTATTGGTGGCGGCACAGGCCGTGCTTGGGTCGCAGATGCCGATGATCTTCATCGTTGGCGGGCTTGCGGGGCAGTCTCTGGCGACAAACCCGTGTCTGGCCACCCTGCCCATTTCGCTGATCGTTCTGGGCTCGATGCTGGCAGCCACGCCGGTTTCGGCCATCATGCAGCGTTGGGGTCGACGTGCCGGGTTTTTGGTGGGTGCTACCGCAGGTGCCTGTGGCGGGTTCGTAGGTGCGTATGGTCTGTATCTGGGCTCGTTCCCGATCTTCCTGCTGGGCAGCCTGCTGACCGGCATCTACATGAGCGCCCACGGGTTCTATCGGTTTGCCGCCGCTGACACCGCATCGGACGCGTTCCGCCCCAAGGCGATCTCTTACGTTATGGCCGGCGGTCTGGCGGCGGCTATCATCGGGCCTCAGATCGTCAAGCTGACCTCGACCGCCTATGTGATCCCGTTCCTCGGCACCTATATGGCAGTTATTGCACTGAATGTACTTGGATCGGTGCTGTTCTTTTTCCTCGATATCCCGACGCCCGAGAAACCAAAGGAAAACGCGCCCCAAGGGCGGACCCGACTGGAAATGCTCAGGACCCCGCGCATCGCCGTGGCCATAATCTGCGCGATGGTGTCTTACGCGCTGATGAACCTTGTTATGACATCGACCCCGCTGGCGGTTGTGGGTTGTGGGTTCAGTGCGAATGACGCGGCTGACGTTGTCACCAGTCACGTTCTGGCGATGTACGTGCCCAGCTTTTTCACCGGCCAGCTCATTGCCCGTTTTGGGGTCGAAAAAATCGTGGCCCTCGGTCTGGCTATCCTGGCAGGCGCGGGCGTGGTTGCCCTGCAAGGCGTTGAGCTGGGCAATTTCTTCGTCGCCCTGATCCTGCTGGGGATCGGCTGGAACTTTGGCTTTATCGGTGCGACCACCATGCTGGCCGCCTCGCATGATGTGAACGAACGTGGTCGGATGCAGGGGCTGAACGACCTGCTGGTGTTTGGCGGTGTCACACTTGCGTCGCTGGCCTCGGGCGGGTTGATGAACTGCTCGGGTGGTTCGGCGGTCGAGGGCTGGACGGCGGTGAACCTCGCCATGATCCCGCTGCTGACATTGGCGGGCGGCGCGCTGCTTTGGCTGGTCCTGAAACCGTCCGAAGCGGAAACTATCTAAACCCTACCAGCGCCCGCTGGCCACGGTCCACATCAGTGATAATCTGCGCCGTATTTCACCTTGCGAAAGATCCCCCGCGGCCACCCGATCCGGGCGGGCAACGGCCTGACGCAAAACCCACTCTGCCTGCCACCCGGCGTAAAGTGCGGGCCGGGCATCTGCAGAAATAGCGGAGGCATTGGATCGCGCCCGCCGAAGCCTGTCCACCGCCTTCTGTGCAACGGCCCGGACGCCTTCCGGTGTGCCGTCCAGCAAAGGAATACGCCCCCGTGCCTCAAGATCGGGAATGGCACGCAACCAATTCGCCACGCCGACGCCATAGCCAAAGTCGCGCAGCACGGCCTCGTCCGCAGCGCCAACCACCTGTGCCGACGCAACCATCAGAGATCCGGCAGAATGGTTGATATAGGCGTCAAAATGCGCCTCATCCTCAAATGGATCGCGGTAAATGTCCCAACGCCTGACGGCCACATACTCGTCCAACATGGCGGCCAGGTGCGGCGACAGAACCTGTGACAACGGCGTCACGACCTCGTGCCTGCGCACGGGCTTGCCTTCGGCGATCTCCTGCAGCGCGTCACGCCACCATTGCAGCCGCATCTCGGCAATCATCGCTTCTTGCGTAACCCACGGCGCGCGCGCGACCTCGACATTCAGCGCATAAAGCGGAAACAACATCGGTCGCACGGAGACCGGCGCTGCCATGGCTGCCATGAACCGGTCAGGATCGGCGCGATGCACCAGTTCCGCGCAAGCCTTAACGTCGTCGTTGAATTTCACGGTCACTCAGCCACCGCCGTCCGCGATCCGCAATCGCGCACCAACTTCCACTGGATCGCGTCCAGCAGCGCCTCGAACGATGCATCAACTATGTTCGCGCTGACGCCCACGGTCGACCAGCGCCGACCCTGCCCGTCTTCGCTGTCGATGATCACGCGAGTCACCGCCTCGGTCCCGCCCTGCGTTATGCGGACCTTGAAGTCGACCAGCTTCATATCGGCCAGAACCTGAGAATACTGCCCCAAATCCTTGGCCAGCGCCTTGGCCAGTGCGTTCACAGGCCCCCGGTCGCTGCCGTTTTCATCCATGGACTCGCTGACAGAAAGTTTCTTTTCCCCGTCCACTTTCACGACAACCACGGCCTCGGACAGGCTGACCATCTTGTTGTATTTGTTCTTGCGACGCTCGACGGTGACCTTGTAGCGCTTGACCTCGAAAAACTCGGGCAACTGTCCCAGCTCATCCCGCGCCAGCAGCTCGAAACTGGCCTGGGCGGTGTCATAGGAATACCCCTCGGCCTCACGCTGTTTGATCTGATCCAAAATGCGCCCCAGCGCCGGGTCGTTTTTCTGCACAACCAGACCAGCCTCGGTCAGGCGTTTGCGCAGGTTCGACTGCCCCGCCTGGTTCGACATCGGAATGATCCGCGCATTCCCGACCGAGGCCGGGTCAACATGCTCATAAGTCGACGGGTCTTTGAGGATCGCGCTGGCGTGCAGCCCCGCCTTATGCGCAAAGGCCGAAGCGCCGACATAGGCCGATTGCTTGCTGGGCACCCGGTTCAGGATGTCGTCCAGCATCCGGCTGATGCGCGTAAGCCCGCCCAACGCCTGCAAGCTGACACCGGTCTCAAAGCCCGAAGCATAGGGTTCTTTCATCAACAATGTCGGGATCAGCGCCGTCAGGTTGGCATTACCGCAACGCTCACCCAATCCGTTCAACGTGCCCTGAATCTGCCGCGCCCCCGCATCCACGGCGGCCAGAGAACACGCCACCGCATTTTCGGTGTCGTTATGCGTGTGAATGCCCAAACGATCCCCGGGCAAACCGGCGGCGATCACCTCGGACACAATCCGCGACACTTCAGCCGGTAATGCGCCGCCATTGGTATCACACAGCACAATCCAACGCGCGCCCGCGTCCAGAGCAGCCCGGCAAACTTCGACCGCATAGTCAGGGTTGTCCTTATAGCCATCAAAAAAGTGCTCGGCATCGAACAGCGCCTCTCGCCCCTGCGCCACGATATGCGCGACCGAAGCGCGGACGTTCTCGACATTCTCCTCAAGCGAAACCCCAAGTGCGTGGGTGACGTGGTAATCATGTGACTTGCCGACCAGACACACCGCTTGCGTGCCCGCATTCATAACTGCGGCCAATACGTTGTCATTCTCAGCCGACCGGCCCGACCGCTTGGTCATCCCAAAGGCGGTCAACCGCGCCGAGGTCTTCGGCGCAACCTCGAAAAACGCGCTGTCCGTCGGGTTCGCGCCGGGCCAGCCGCCTTCGATATAGTCCACGCCTAACTCATCCAGAGCCTGCGCGATTTGCACTTTCTCGGCGGTCGAGAACTGGACGCCTTGCGTCTGCTGCCCGTCGCGCAAGGTCGTGTCGTAGAGGTAGAGGCGTTCCTTTGACATCACACGTCCTCCAGCTTGGCAGCGTCGAACCCTGCACCAGGCACCAGTTCAACACCATCCTTGCTCATGCGAACCTCCAGACCAGCGGCCAGATACGCGGCTTTCAGACGGTCCACTTCCGAGAAATCCTTGCTTTGCATCGCAACGACCCGCGCATCCGCCAACCGGTCCGCGTGCCCAGACAGGTCCACAGAAGCGGTATCCGCCCATGCACCCATCTCGGCAGACAAAAGACCCATCAACTGCGCACTCGCCAGCAAGCCCGCCGCATCCCCTTCCGCGGCCAGACGGTAGAGTTCGGCCAAAGCGCCCGCTGTATTCAGGTCGTCACTCAGCGCAGCGACAACTGCGGGCGCCGCGCTGGCGGCGGGCTCGATGCCCGCTGTCAGCGCCCGCCACTTGCGCAACGTCGCCTCGGCCTCGCGCGCCTTTTTCTCGGTCCAGTCCATCGGTTTGCGATAGTGGGTTTGCAGGAACACAAACCGAATGACCTCACCCGGAACGCCTTGCTCCAGCAAGTCGTGCACGGTGAAGAAATTGCCCAGCGATTTGGACATTTTCTTACCTTCCACCTGCAGCATCTCATTGTGCAGCCAGACTCGTGCGAATTCGCCTTCGGGATGTGCGCAGCTGCTTTGGGCGATCTCATTTTCATGGTGCGGAAACATCAGGTCATTGCCGCCGCCGTGAATGTCAAAACTCTCACCCAGCAATTCATAGCTCATGGCCGAGCACTCGATATGCCACCCCGGACGCCCCCGACCCCATGGGCTCTCCCATCCCGGCAGTTCGTCACTCGAGGGTTTCCACAGCACGAAATCCATCGGGTTCTTCTTGTATGGCGCAACCTCAACCCGAGCCCCTGCGATCATGTCGTCGACGGACCGGCCCGACAATTCGCCGTAATGCTCTTTCCAACTGTCCACGGCGAACAGAACGTGCCCTTCGGCTGCGTAGGCGTGACCCTTCGCAATCAAATCCTCAATCATCGCAACCATTTGCGCGATGTATTGCGTGGCGCGCGGCATCTCGTTGGGTTCCAGCGCGCCCAATGCACCCATGTCATGCAGATACCAGCCGATGGTTTCATCCGACCGCTCCTGCACCAACTGCTCCAGCGTGCCCTCGGCACCCGCCTTCTGACGCGCCAGCGCAGTCGCGTTGATCTTGTCATCCACGTCGGTGAAATTGCGCACATAGGTCACGTGGTCCGCGCCATAGACATGCCGCAACAACCGGTAGAGCACATCGAACACCACCACAGGCCGTGCGTTACCCAGATGGGCACGGTCATAGACGGTAGGCCCACAGACATACATCCGCACATTGTCGGCGCTGATCGGTACGAAATCCTCTTTCGTCCGCGTCCGGGTGTTGTGCAGTTTGATCGTCGTCATCAGTCGGCTCCTAAAAACAGCGTGGCTTCTCGCGTTGGCGCGGGCTTAGCAACTTGTCTCAGGGATGAAAACGAAAGAAACCGGCCCGCTTGATAAATCAGCAGGTAATGCAGCAGATAATGATGCAGGTCATCCGGTTCATACTGTCCCAGTAGCACGCAGATCGGCCTGCGCCAAGCCCCGAGTTCCGCGTCTCGGCGTTGCTGATTGACATTCCCGAACACCTCTGGCCCAGTCTGCGCAAGACACCAGACGGAGACGGGTCATGAACTTGTCGCAGCGCATCACGCATTTGACCGAAGGCGGCGGTGACGGCTGGAATGTTTTCTATCGCGCCCGCCAGATGATCAGCGACGGCTACGCGGTGACCGAGTTGACCATCGGCGAGCACGACATCCGCACCGATACGTCGATCCTTGAGGCGATGGACCTGTCCGCCCGCCAGGGCCACACCGGCTATGCCATGGTTCCCGGCACCGATCTGCTGCGCGACACGGTGGCTGCCCGGCTGCAAGCCCGCACCGGAGTGCCCACCACGCGCCACAACGTGCTGATCACACCCGGTGGCCAATCAGCGTTGTTCGCAGCCCATGTCGCAGTTTGTGATCCCGGTGATGTAGGGCTGTATCTCGACCCCTATTACGCCACCTACCCCGGTACGATCCGCGGCGCTGGAGCCGTGGCCCGATCGGTTCAAACCACGGCCGAAGACGCATTCCAGCCGCGCGCCGAACAGATCAACGCCGCTGCAGATGGCGCGGTGTCCTTGTTGATCAACACGCCGAACAACCCCACCGGAGTTGTGTATTCCCGCCAGACCCTCGGCGGGATCACCGAGGTTTGCCGCCAACGTGATCTCTGGCTGATTTCCGATGAGGTCTATGACACGCAGGTCTGGGAAGGGAAACATATCTCACCACGTACCCTACCGGACATGGCCGAGCGTACGCTGGTCGTCGGCTCGATGTCGAAATCCCACGCGATGACCGGGTCGCGTTGCGGCTGGATCGTTGGTCCCGAACAGGTGATCTCTCATCTGATCAACCTCGCAACGCACACAACCTACGGTGTCCCCGGTTTTATCCAGGACGCCGCCAGTTTCGCGCTGAATGCGGGCAGTGACTTGGAAGAGCAAATCGCCGAACCCTTCCGCAGGCGTCGCGCGCTTGCGGTTGGCATTCTCGAGGCTCAGAACACAATCGGGCTGGTTCCGGCACAGGGGGCGATGTACCTGATGCTGGATATCCGCGCCACCGGGCTCAACGGTGACGAGTTCGCGAACGCGCTTCTGGATACGCACGCTATCGCTGTGATGCCGGGTGAGAGCTTCGGGGCTGCAGCCGCAGGTCATATCCGCGTGGCGATGACGATTGACGACGACAGTTTCACGACCGCCCTTTCGACGATTTGCGCATTTGCTTTGGACTTGGCGGGAAATCACGCCACCGTCGGCTGAGGTGTGTCAGAATCGGAAGGATGTGCGCAGGTTGAAGACACTCGAATCCAACCCGCCATCGGTCCGGGTGACATCGTCAAAATCCTGCCGCAATGCTTCACCGCTGATCACAAAGCGGTCGTTGATGGGATAGGCCACACCGATCCCGTAGACGGCGGCAGTGTCGTTATCGACCGAGGCATCCAATCGGGCTGCGCCAACCACCACGTAACCCAAGGCACCACCGAAATCATAACCGCCACGCAACTTCAGGCGAGTCATGCTGTCCAGACTTCCCTCTCCGTCGCCCAGACTCAGGGACAGGCGATTATATTCCAGTTCACCACCCAGAACAAAGTTGCCGAATTCCCGGTCATAGCCGATATGAGTGCCAAAGGCCGTGTCATTGCCGCTTGATCCGTTCGGACCGTCGGCTTCTGCATATCCAAAGCTGAATCCGGCATAAGCCCCGGTCCAATCCTCAGCCATTGCGGGGGCTGCGATGCTCGCCACCAAAATGAGACTGAGGGCCTTATGGGCTTTCATTAAACTCTCCTAAAAAACCTATCGTCGGAACTTTGGTCTTTTGGGTCAACGTAACTTAGAAACCTGGTTTGCAATCATTAATATTCAATTGAGATCACGAACCACTCTTAAATAAGTGAAGGAACTATAACAGAATTCTGACTTAACAGAGAAAATTCTTTCAAAACCGAACAATCGCCGTGACACATGCGTCACAGCTTCGTTTTTGGACCCTCAGGTCGCAAACAGAACAGAAAGCACTGGTGCACACGGGAATACTGATCGCCAATATGTGAGGATCCAAATGCATAACGAAGTTTGGAAAATTCGGCTGATCAGTCGCACCATTGGTGCCGACCGTGGGCGCGCGGCGCGAGGGCGACCAATAAAGGCGTAAGAACACTCGCCTTCTGACGCCTTTTCTATTGGAAACTTACCCATGAACGATCAAACCCGAAACTCCTCCCGTAGCGGCGGACGCGCCGCGCGCCGTGCGGCCCGTGCGTCCGCACTGCCCGAACACCTGCGCCCCATCCGCCCCGGTATGGAGGGCGGCGCTCTCAATGTGCTGACCCAGGCACAGATCGAACGCATCCACGAGGCCGCGCTGACTGCATTGGAAACCATCGGCCTGGCCGACGCGCCGCAAAGCGGGATCGATTACCTGGTCGGCGCCGGCTGCGCATTGGGCGATGATGGCCGAATCCGCTTTCCCCGCGCCCTGGTCGAGGACACGATCGCCAAGGCAAACCGCTCGGTCACATTGTACAGCCGGGATGGCAAAACCGATCTGGACCTGTCCGGCACCAAGGTTCACTACGGAACGGCGGGCGCGGCCGTCAGCGTGGTTGATGTTCACGGCAATGAGTATCGGGACTCAACGGTGCAGGACCTTCATGACGCATCCCGTATTTGTGAACAGCTTGAAAACATTCACTTTGTTCAGCGACCGATGGTCTGCCGTGACATTTCCGACAACCTGGAAATGGATCTGAACACGATCTACGCCAGCTGCTCGGGCACGTTCAAACATATCGGCACATCCTTCACGGAACCCAGCCACGTCCCCCCCGCACTGGAGATGATCTACATGATCGCCGGTGGTGAGGATAAGTACCGAGAGCGTCCGTTCGTTTCGAATTCGAACTGCTTTGTCGTGCCACCGATGAAATTCGCCACCGAAAGCTGCGAAGTTATGGAGCTTTGCATAAAGGGTGGAATGCCCGTGTTGCTGCTTTCGGCCGGGATGGCGGGCGCAACCGCCCCTTCGACAATCGCCGGTGCGATCACTCAGGCCACGGCGGAATGCCTGGCCGGTCTGGTTTACGTAAACGCCGTAAGTCCCGGTGCCCCGGCGATTTTTGGCACTTGGCCCTTTGGTCTGGACCTGCGCACCGGCGCCATGTCGATAGGGTCCGGCGAACAGGCTCTACTGACTGCAGGCTGCGCCCAGATGCACCGGTTCTACGATCTGCCCGGCGGTGCCGCCGCTGGAGCATCCGACTCGAAGATGCCCGACATGCAGGCCGGATGGGAGCAGATGTGCTCGAACGTCATGGCCGGGCTGTCGGGTGTGAACATGGTGTACGAAGCGGCAGGTATGCACGCCTCATTGCTGGGCTTCTGCTTGGAAAGCCTTGTCCTCAGCGACGACCTGATCGGTCAGGCGCAGCGCTGTGTGCGGGGAATCGAAGTCAACGATGAAACGCTGGCGTTGGACCAGATCGCCGAGGTCTGCATGGGCGGGCCGGGACATTACCTGGGTACCGACGCAACGCTCAGCCGAATGCAGGCGGACTACGTCTACCCGGTCTTCGGAGACCGGACCTCGCCCAAAGAATGGGTGGAACTTGGTAAACCGGATCTGATCGAGAAAGCGATCAAGCGGAAAGAAGAGATTCTGTCATCCCCGTCTCCAGCCCGGTTTGACCCGCTGCTGGATGCCGAGATTCGCGCGAAGTTCGATATTCACCTCGCCTGATAAGGCATTGTAAAAGCGGCCAGAGTTTCTCTGGCCGCTTTCTATTTCAGGGTTAGCCGTCAGTCGCCGGCAGCAACCCGGCTTCCTGTGCCACGGCGATCTCGGCCTCATCCAGTGCGCCGTCACCGTTTGCGTCCATCGCCGAGAAACCGTCTGCGTCGACCTCAGGCAACACGGCCTGCACTTCTTCGATTGTCAGTACGCCATCGTCGTTGGCGTCAGCCGAGGATTGTGCGACGGCCAACGTCGGCAGTCCAAGTGCGAGAACAGAGATAGCGGTCAGAATTTGCGGTTTCATTGTGATGCCTCCTGATAGAGTTTTTGCGTTTTGCGTCCGGACAGCATCAGAAACACCGCAACGGGATACCATGTCACCTGCATTGAGGATTGTTTCCATTTTCGCGCCAATCTCCGCGTGTTTGACAGAGTCGCGTCTGCGGTCAACCGCCGGAAAAAACTAGTCAATCCGCTTTCGGCGGGTCTTGCCCGACGAGGCATGCACAATCCGGCAAAGCTCTGCTCAAATTCCCACCGAAGCCGCTGCTAAAAAGAAAGGGGGCCGAAGCCCCCTGTCAGTTTCGCCTTCCAGGCTCATTTCGTTGACCGCCCGGTGTTTTTTTGCCTGCGGCCTGGACTGCGCATGGGACGAGCGCACCCGCCCCGTGAGAGAGTGGGAAAGAGCAAATATTCCGCCCCACCCTGTTCCCGGCCAACACGGGCATGTCGGCCGAGTGGACCAAGGCATCGATGGTAAGTCTCAGCGCCTTGCTCCGTATTCGTCGGGGCCGGTTACTTAGGCAGCGTTCCGACCCCTGCGCCCCGGGTTGCCGGGGCGGTTGGCTTAGCTACACCCGCTGGTTGCACCGCAGGTGTTGCATTTCATGCAGGTGCCGTTGCGCACCAGCGTGTAGTTTCCGCATTCGCCGCAAGGGTCACCCTCATACCCCTGCATTTTGGCTTTGGTGCGTGCATCCATTCCGGTTGCAACTGCCGTTTCTGCGACCGGCGCCTCGAACGAGGCTGCGGTCTCAGACATACCGCTGACCTCGACATGACCGCCGTTGAATACGGCCAAATCCTGCGGCAGTCGTTTGCGGAGATAACCCGTCGAGCTGATTTGTTTCAGTACTTCCAGTGATTTGGAGGCCGCACTTTCACTGATCTCCGAGACATTGGACAAACCGTCTTCCTCGCCCCGACCGAGATCGTCGAAGGTTGCGCCTTCGGGTTTCACATGGGCCAGATCGGTTCGGTCCAGATAGGACACGGCCAGTTCGCGGAAGATGTAGTCCAGGATCGACGTCGCGTTTTTGATCGAGTCGTTGCCCTGCACCATGCCAGCCGGTTCGAACTTGGTGAAGGTAAAGGCGTCTACAAACTCTTCCAGTGGCACGCCATATTGCAGGCCGACCGAGACCGCAATGGCAAAGTTGTTCATCATCGCCCGGAAGCCAGCGCCTTCCTTGTGCATGTCGATGAAAATCTCGCCCAGCTTGCCGTCCTCAAACTCACCGGTCCGCAAGTACACTTTGTGGCCGCCAACGATCGCCTTCTGCGTGTATCCCTTGCGGCGATGCGGCAGTTTCTCGCGATGGCTGCGGATCATTTCCTTGACCACAACCTTCTCGATCACTTTTTCAGCCAGAACAACGGCTTTTTCCTGCGCCGATCCGCTTTCCAGCACCTCTGCCGCCTCGTCGTCGTCCTCGACCAGAGCCGCCGCCAGAGGTTGCGACAGTTTCGAGCCGTCGCGGTACAGCGCATTGGCCTTCACACCCAGCGACCAGCTGAGTTCATACGCCTTCTGGCAATCCTCGATGGTCGCATCATTCGGCATGTTGATCGTTTTCGAGATCGCACCCGAGATAAAGCTTTGCGCCGCCGCCATCATTGTGATGTGGCTATCAACTCCAAGGAAACGCTTGCCTTTCTTGCCGCACGGGTTGGCGCAGTCGAAGATCGAGTAGTGCTCTTCCTTCAGATGCGGAGCCCCTTCCAGCGTCATCGTCCCGCAGACATGGTCGTTAGCCGCGTCGATATCCGCCTTGGTAAAGCCAAGATGGCGCAACAGGTCGAAGGTCGGGTCATTCAGCTTTGTTGCCGGAATGCCCAGAACGCCGGTACAGAAATCCTCGCCCAGCGTCCACTGGTTGAAGACGAAACGAATGTCGAAGGCGCTCTCCAGCGCGGCGTCCACCTTGGCCAACTCATTCGGGCCAAAGCCGTGACCGGTCAGCGAGGTGTGGTTGATGCCCGGTGCGTTGCCGATGGTGCCGTGGCCAACGGCGTAGCCAACGATCTCTTCGATCTGAGACGAAGAGTAGCCCAGCTTTTCCAGCGCAGAAGGTACCGAGCGGTTGATGATCTTGAAGTAGCCACCACCGGCCAACTTCTTGAACTTCACCAGCGCAAAGTCAGGCTCGATCCCAGTGGTATCGCAATCCATAACCAGACCAATAGTACCGGTCGGCGCGATCACAGTGGCCTGCGCGTTGCGGTAACCGTTCTTTTCACCGAGGTTCAACGCTTCGTCCCAAGCCGACATCGCCAGATCGATCAGACGTTTGTCCGGGCAGTTGCCATGATCTAGGGGCACCGGTTTCACGGCCAGTTTCTCATAGCCATTGGTCACACCCTGTGACGCACGGCGATGGTTGCGGATGACGCGCAGCATGTGGTCGGCGTTGCGTTCGTAGCCCTTGAACGGGCCAAGCTCACCAGCAATCTCAGCCGATGTCGCATAAGCCACGCCGGTCATGATCGCGCTCAGCGCGCCACAGATCGCCCGGCCCTCATCCGAGTCATAGCTGTAGCCCATGTTCATCAGCAGGCCGCCGATGTTCGCGTAACCCAGACCCAAGGTACGGAAGTCATAGGACAGTTGCGCGATTTCCTTGGACGGGAATTGCGCCATCGTCACCGAGATTTCCAGCGTCAGGGTCCACAAACGCGAAGCGTGCATATAGTCCGCCGCCTGGAATTCGTCATCCTTGAGGAAGGTCAGCAGGTTCATCGACGCAAGGTTACAGGCCGTGTCATCGAGGAACATATACTCAGAGCACGGGTTCGAGCCGCGAATCTCGCCATCCTCGGGGCATGTGTGCCACTCGTTGACAGTGTCGTGGAACTGAATGCCCGGATCGGCACAGGCCCATGCGGCGTGACCAACCTTTTCCCACAGGTCCCGCGCCTTGACGGTTTTGGCAACCTTGCCATCGGTGCGGTTGATCAGTTCCCAATCTGCGTCTTTTTCGACAGCGGTCAGGAATGCGTTGGTCACGCGGATCGAGTTGTTCGAGTTCTGGCCCGAGACCGAGCTATACGCTTCCGAATCCCAGTCCGTATCGTAGGTTGGGAATTCGATGCTGTCGTGACCCTGCCTGGCGTAATCCAGCACGCGCTTGATGTAAGTCTCTGGGATCGCTACCTTTTTCGCTTCGCGAACCGCTTTCTTCAGGCTGTCATTCTTGTTGGGATCATACGCATCGTCCTGCGCACCATCCCATGAGCGGATGGCCTCGAAAATGCCGTTCAGCATCTTCTCGTGCATCTTCGATCCGGCAACGATCGAGGCCACCTTTTGCTCTTCGATCACCTTCCATTCGATGAATTTCTCGATGTCAGGGTGATCAGCATCGACGATTACCATCTTTGCTGCTCGACGGGTTGTTCCGCCTGATTTGATCGCGCCAGCGGCGCGGTCGCCGATCTTGAGAAAGCCCATGAGGCCCGAGGACTTGCCGCCACCCGATAACGCCTCGCCTTCTGCACGCAGATGGCTGAAGTTGGTCCCGGTGCCCGAGCCGTATTTGAACAGGCGCGCCTCACGCACCCACAGATCCATGATGCCGCCTTCGTTTACCAGATCATCATCGACCGACTGGATAAAGCACGCATGCGGCTGCGGATGCTCGTAAGCAGATTTCGACTTGGTCAGCTTGCCGGTCTTGTAGTCGACATAGTGGTGACCCTGTGCCGGGCCATCGATTCCATAGGCCCAGTGCAGACCTGTGTTGAACCACTGAGGTGAATTCGGCGCAGCGCGCTGCGTCGCCAGCATGTAACGCATCTCGTCAAAGTAGGCACGCGCGTCCTCCTCGGTCGAGAAGTAGCCGCCCTTCCAGCCCCAGTAAGCCCAAGCACCTGCTAGTCGGTCGAAGACCTGTTTCGAGGAGGTTTCGCCACCAAATTCAGCACCTTCCGCGGGAACCGAGCGCCACAGGAATTCAGGAACGTCCTTTTCCCTGACCCTTTTCAGAACGGAGGGGACGCCAGCCTTTCGGAAATACTTCTGCGCGATGACGTCGCTCGCCACCTGGCTCCACTTTGCGGGAACTTCGATTTCGTCGAGGCGAAACACAATGGTGCCGTCCGGGTTCCGGATTTCCGATGTCGCAGAGACAAAGTCAAGATCTGCGTATGCGTCCTGCCCCGATTTGGTGAATTTTCTGTCAATCTTCATGTCCGCAGCCCTAGCTTCAATCAACTTGTCCGTTGGCGTCAGGGGCAATTCAGCGCTCCGTCAGCCGTGCCAGAAATTTTGGACGCAAACGGCCGGGCGCTGCTTTTGACAGCGCGAAACCGTTCGTACGGTTGCACGTTTAATAGATGTGCTTTCCGACCCTCGCCCTATGCTCTTTTCTGGTTATTCTACCAGATTTAGTGGCATTCCTTTTGGCCCATACAACTTGGCGTATTCAGCCATAGATCGTCAATGTCATTTTTCAGTCATTTTCGAAATCTTTTTTATTGACCAAAGAGTTTCGGAGCGCTGTCTGCTGACGGATTGCGATTCCTCCACAGGTTCATCCACCGCCAGCCCGGTGTAGCGTGAAACTCTCACAGCGGAATTAACTGTTTTTCTCGGCACAGTTACCGGCATTTGATAAACCGGTAGTAAGGTGGGTAGGCTGAACAAGAATCATAACGCCACCCGTCGGTGGGGTGGACAAAGTGCATTTAGTTTAAAACGGTTGATCAAGGGAGGTCAGGTTCGATGTTGGTGTTTCGCTTGCTTCCCGTATTGGCGTTGACCGTGGCCTGCGCACCACAAGATGTGCCCCCTCCAACGCGCAGCGCGCAGTTCGACACATATCCCAAGCGGCTTTTCGATACGTTCGAAACGCAATGTGCCGGACCCGGTGAGCGGTTCCAGAAGATCGGGAATCGGGTCTATGAATGCACCGAGTTGCTGCCGCCCGACACAACCGCATTTCTGATTCTCAACTATGATGGATATCCGCAGAACCTTCCCAAAAGCGTCATGCGTATGACATCGACCAAGAACACCACGGGTTACCGCGTAGATGCAGAGCTGTTCTTTAATGTGCCTCAGAAGACTGGACCTGCGGTCAATGTTCCGGTGGAAAGCAAAACCCTGGATCAGGCGCTTGGCGCGCTGTTCCAGGTGATGGGTGGTTCACCCACGTAAAGGAAAGAAGTGGTCGGGGCGGCAGGATTCGAACCTACGACCCCCTGTACCCAAAACAGGTGCGCTACCAGACTGCGCCACGCCCCGGACCGTGCGCCTTCCTAAACGTGCCGTTCTGATTTGAAAAGCCCTAACAGGGCCAAATTGCAGGGCCCTGCAAAAAAATTTCGTGCTGCATCTGTGTTCCCGGCGTAATCAGGTAGCGGGCCGCCAGCCCACCATTGATTTCCAGAACCGCAAAGACCGAATCGCCGCCTTCAATCTGCGTCTCATCGCCGGGAATCGCATTTTCGTGCACGCGGGTCACGGTTCCGGTGCGGTCCAGAAAAATGATATCCAGGGGAATCAGAGTGTTCTTCATCCAGAACGCGACCCTCTGCGGCGGGTCGAACACGAACAACATTCCGGACCGCTGCGGCAACGACTCGCGAAACATCAGACCGCGTACCCTGTCCTGCGGGCTTATAGCCAGTTCAACATTGAAGGTAATTTGTGTCTTGTCGTTACGCAGACCGACACGGTCGTCCCGGCACGCGGCCAGAGCCTCTCCGGTCCACAGCATTGTTATACTTGCAAGAACCGCGATTAGTCTGGTCATGAAAAATCAGTCGTCCAATGCGGCTTCCCAGGCCAGGACCTGAGCCGCCATACGCCCGCGTTTGCCATCGATGACGCGCATCGCCAGCGCCTCGCCCGGTTGCAGGTCGGCAAGACCGGACCGGCGCAACACTTCGATATGCAGGAATACATCTTCGTTCCGGCCAAAAACATTGGCGAAACCAAACCCCTTGCCCTTATCGAACCATTTAACCCGTGCAGCCTCAAGCGGCGCTTCGGCTATCACAACAGGATCAAGCTCGGCAAAATCCGCCAGCATCATCGAGTCGGTCCGTACGGGTGGATCGACACTGATTACCTCGACCGCCTGAACACCGCGGTCGGTGCGGTGGGTCATGATCTCGATCCCGGCACCATCGGCGACAGAACTTTGCCCGAAATTACGTAACACATTTACATGCAACAGAATATCCGGACCGCCTTCGTCAGACACAACGAACCCGTACCCCTTGGCAGGGTCGAACCATTTTACGTGTCCACGGACGCGGTACATGTTGTTCAGATCTTCTGGCACGGTTTTCCCATCGCGAATTTTAACAGTTCGTTAAGGGTCCGATGTGTATGGGAATGACGCGCAAATTCAAGCTGAAAAAACCCTTTGTTTCCTGCTCGTTGCATTTCACGATACGCGAACGTCATGGATTCAACCTCTGTACTTCCCACGCCGAGCCCACTTGATCCCGGCGCCACTGGAACCTGTCATGCAGCCGGAAGGCACCATCGGCCCAAAATTCGATCTCGGTCGGTACCAGCCTGTATCCGCCCCAGAACGGCGGCCGCGGAGGATTCGGCCCCAGTTTCGCGGTCACCTTGGCAACCTCTGCCATCAGGGCAGACCGGCTGCTAAGGGGCTGGGACTGCTTTGAGGCCCATGCCCCAAGTCGACTCTTCAATGAGCGGGACGCATAATACTCATCGGCTTGCGGCCCGTTTTCCCTTGTGATTGTACCACGAACCCGGATTTGCCGCCGCAATGATTTCCAGTGCATGACAAATGCCGCTTTGCCTGCTGATTCAAGCTCGGTGGCTTTGGTGCTTTCGTAATTGGTGTAAAACACGAAGGCATCGGATTCGATCTCTTTTAACAGCACCATGCGCACATTGGGCATGCCATCCGGGTCCACGGTTGCCAACGCTATGGCGTTGGGATCATTCAATTCGCTGTCTTTGGCCTCTGACAGCCACCGATCCGAAATCTCAAACGGATCAGCGCCGGCAAAAATGCCACCACGCTCGGTCATTTCCATCCCCCGGAAACTTTTGTTAACCACCCTAGGGCGAGAACCCGCTGTGGGCAAGAGTTCGTGGCCTTGAAGCAGCGCATCCAATGGCATAAACCAACTCAACATTACGCGAAGACAGGCGGAGAACCGAACATGTCAAATCAGTTGATGGCCGGAAAGCGCGGCCTCATCATGGGACTGGCCAATGATAAATCGATCGCATGGGGAATTGCCCGCGCTTTATCCGAAGCCGGAGCCGAACTTGCCTTTTCCTATCAGGGCGATGCATTAAAAAAGCGAGTCGATCCGCTGGCAGCGCAGCTGGGCAGCGAAATCGTCCTGCCCTGCGATGTGAGCGATGAGGCGTCGATTGATGCGTTGTTCTCGTCACTGGAAGAAAACTGGGGCAAACTGGACTTCATCGTTCACGCGATTGGCTTCTCGGACAAGAACGAGCTACGCGGCCGTTACGTCGATACCAGCCGGGCGAATTTCAAGCTGACCATGGATGTGTCGGTTTACTCCTTCACGGCTGTAATGCAGCGGGCTGAAAAGATGATGTCCGAAGGCAGCAGCGCCATTACCCTGACCTACTACGGTGCCGAACAGGTGATGCCGCATTATAACGTGATGGGTGTGGCCAAGGCGGCGCTGGAAGCGTCCGTCAAATACTTGGCCGAGGATCTGGGCAAGGATGGTATCCGCGTCAATTCAATCTCGGCGGGTCCAATCAAGACACTGGCGGCCAGCGGCATTGGGGACTTCCGCTATATCATGAAGTGGAACGAATATAACTCGCCCCTGCGCCGCAACGTGACCATCGACGATGTAGGCAAGTCGGCGCTGTATCTGCTGTCCGATCTCAGCAGCGGCGTCACCGGTGAGAATCTGCACGTAGATTCGGGCTATCACATCGTCGGCATGAAGGCCGTCGACGCCCCGGACGTTGAAAAAGGTTAAGAACAATGAGCGCCAAAGACCGCCTGCCCCACGAAAAAGGCTTTCACATCAGCTGGGACCAGATTCACCGCGACTCGCGCGCTTTGGCGTGGCGGCTGGACGGTCAAGGCCCGGATGACGGCGCATGGCGCGCCGTTGTCGCCATCACACGCGGCGGCATGGCGCCCGCGATGATCGTCAGCCGTGAATTGGATATCCGTACCGTCGACACGGTCAGCGTACGCTCTTACCACCATCAGGCGCAGGGTGAAGCCGAGGTGCTGAAAGCCCCCGACGCTGACCTGATGGGTGATGGTGAGGGTATTCTGATAATCGACGATCTGGTCGACAGCGGTAAAACCCTGGAACTGGTCCGCGCGATGTACCCAAAGGCACATTTCGCAACGGTCTATGCCAAACCCAAAGGGCGCCCGATGGTGGACACGTTCATCACCGAGGTCAGCCAGGACACGTGGATCTTCTTCCCGTGGGATATGGCCCTGCAATATGTCGAGCCCTATCGCGGCACCGACTGATCTTCTGCTGAACATCCAGGACCACGCATGAACCGGACACGCACCGCCGCCACATTCGCCCCTCCGGTGATGGAGGCGCGACGTTGGCTGGAGGGCGTAGTGTTTCCCGAGTACCGGCCTCTGATCAATGTCAGCCAGGCCGCGCCGGTCGATCCGCCACCTTTGGCGCTGCGTCAGGCCATGGCCGAGTTTGCAGTGACCGAGGACAGCGCGCATTTGTATGGGCCGGTTCTGGGAAATCCCGAACTGCGCGCGGAGCTCGCGACACAGATCAGCCAGCATTACAACGCAGAAGTCACGGCGGATCAGGTCGCAATAACCTCAGGCTGCAATCAAGCCTTTGCGGCGGCGATCTCGGCAATCACAGACGAAGGCGACGAAGTCATCCTGCCAACCCCATGGTATTTCAACCACAAAATGTGGCTGGACATGGCGGGCGTACACGCCATCGATCTGAAAACCGGTGATGATCTGCTGCCCGATCCCGATGCGGCCCGCGCCTTAATCACCGACAAGACCCGCGCCATTGCGTTGGTCACCCCGAACAATCCGGGCGGCGTGGAATACCCGAGTGAACTGGTTCACGCCTTCTATGATCTTGCGCGCGAGACCGGTATTCGCCTGTTGGTCGATGAAACCTATCGCGACTTCGACAGCCGCAACGGCCCGCCGCATGATCTGTTCAGCCAACCGGGTTGGCAGGATACGCTGGTCCATCTCTATTCGTTTTCCAAAGCCTATCGACTGACCGGCCACCGCGTCGGCGCGATTGCAACCGGCGCGGACCTACTGGCGGAAATCGAGAAGTTTCTGGACACGGTAGCAATCTGCCCCAGCCAGATCGGCCAGTTCGCAGCGCTCTGGGGAATGAAGAATCTGTCGCAATGGGTAGCCGGAGAACGCGCAGAAATCCTCGACCGTCGTGCCGAGATTCAGGAAGAGCTGCCCCGTCTGGACAGCAAGGGTTGGCGCCTGTTGGGGCTTGGGGCCTATTTCGCCTATTTCGAGCACCCGTTTGATATTCCCTCGGACGAACTGGCGCGTCATCTGGTGCCCGAAGCCGGTATCCTGCTGCTGCCCGGTACGATGTTCATGCCCGCAAATGACCCAGAGGGAAAACGTCAGGTCCGCATCGCCTTTGCCAATCTCGACCGTGCCGGAATCGCTCAATTGTTTGACCGGCTGCAGGCCTTGTCCTTCTGAGCTTGCTCCCCGGCGGCGTGCATCGTATTCAGGGCCGCAATCGACAGGGCAGTAACTTGCCACAGAATAAGAGGGCACCATGGCCGCAGGCATGAAAAACCTATCGAAGACCTTTGTCTGGATTCTCATGGGCCTATTGATGCTGGGCCTTGCAGGCTTTGGCGCAACCAGCCTTACCGGCACCGTGCGCACCGTTGCGCAGGTGGGGAACGAAGAGGTTTCGATCAACGAGTATGTCCGTGAGCTGCAGCGCGAAATCCGCGCGGTCGAGAGCCAGACCGGCCAGCCGCTGCAAATGTCGCAGGCGCATGAGTTCGGGCTGGACCAATTGGCCTTGTCGCGCCTGACCGCTCTGGCCGCGTTGGACAACGAAGTTGGCGAGTTGGGCATTTCGATTGGAGACGAGAACCTGCAAAAGGAAATCGTTGCCATTCCGGCCTTTCAGGGTGTCGATGGTACGTTTGACCGTGACGCCTATCAGTTTCAGTTGGAACAGGTCGGGATGACGGATACCGAGTTCGAATCGGATCTGCGCAAGGAATCCTCGCGTACCATCGTGCAGAACGCAGTTGTCAGCGGCGTTGAAATGCCGTCGGTCCTGACGCAAGTCCTGACCGATTATGTCGGTGCCCGCCGCAGCTTTACCGTGGCCACCGTCGGGCCTGACGCCCTGACCACACCTGTCGCCGCGCCCACGGATGAGCAGATTCAGACCTACTATGACGAGAACACGGATCAATTCACCCTGCCCCGTACTAAACAACTGACCTATGCCATCCTTTCGCCCGAAATGCTGCTGGACAGCGTCGAGGTTGATGAGGACTCGGTGCGTCGGCTGTATGACCAGCGCGAGTCTGAGTTCCACCAGCCTGAACGTCGCCTGGTTGAACGCCTGACCTATCCCAGCGAGGAGGCCGCGAAAACCGCGATAGCTCAGCTTGAGGTCGGCGGCGCTACGTTTGAACAATTGGTACGCGATCGCCAGCTGGAACTCAGCGATATCGACCTTGGCGACGTGACCCGCGAGGATCTGGGCGAAGCAGCCGATGCCGTCTTTGCCGCCGATGTGGACACTGTTGTAGGTCCACTGCCCTCGACCTTTGGCCCCGCATTGTTCCGCATCAATGGCTCGCTGGCTGAAAGCAAAACCTTGTTCGAAGACGCCGCCCCCGCCCTGCGCGAGGAACTGGCCGCCGACCGTGCCCGCCGTCAGATCGAAGCACAGGCTGAAGACATCAATGACATGCTGGCCGGAGGTGCCACTCTGGAAGAATTGACCTCAGAGACTGAGATGGAACTGGGCCAGATCGACTGGACCCGTCAAAGCGACGATGGCGTTGCGGCCTATGACGGTTTCCGCACCGCCGCCGAGGCGGTGAAAGAAGGTGATTTCCCCGAGGTCGCGTTCCTGGAAGACGGTTCGATCTTTGCCCTGCGCCTAAACGAGGTTCTGCCTCAACGCCCCGAGCCGCTGGACAGCGCCCGTGAACGCGTGGTGGCTGCATGGACGCAGGCTGAGACAAATAAGGCACTGGAAGTACAGGCCAATGAGGTCCTGAAGCAATTGAAAGAGGATGGCGACTTCACCACCACCGGCTTGCCGTTTCGCGTAGAAAACGCCCTGACCCGCACCGCGTTTCTGGAGGATGTGCCTGCGGATTTCATGGTGCAGGTATTCGAAATGGAACCCGGCGAGTTGCGGACCGTTTCCGGTGAAGGTTCCGCGTTCATCGTCCGTCTGGAAGAGTTGCTGCCGCCCGCCGAAACCGACGAGCTGCGTCAGGCCCAGACCGCGCTTGAGGCTCAGTTGAATCAGGCGCTGGCCCAGAACATCTTTGACGCCTATGTGCGCGACGCGCAGGCCCGCGCCCGCCCGGTGATCGATCAGCGCGCGCTGAACGCCGTGCAATCGAGCTACTAGAAGAGACCGAGATGGCCCTGACACCCGAGTTTGACAGTTTCGCCCGCGCCTATGAGGCTGGTGAAAACCAGGTCGTTTATACCCGTCTGGCGGCTGATCTGGATACGCCCGTGTCCCTGATGCTCAAGCTGACCGGCGCGCATAAAGACGCGTTCATTCTGGAATCCGTGACCGGCGGAGAAATCCGGGGGCGCTACTCGATCATAGGATTGAAGCCGGACCTGATCTGGCGGTGTCGCGGGGAAACGTCCGAACTGAACCGCACGGCTCGCTTCGATGCCGAAGCGTTCGACGCTCAGGACGGCAACCCGATGGACAACTTTCGCGCGTTGTTGGCCGAAAGCCGGATCGCGCTGCCCGACGACCTGCCACAAGCGGCGGCGGGGCTGTTCGGTTATCTGGGCTATGACATGGTGCGGTTGGTGGAATACCTGCCGGACGTGAACCCCGACCCGCTGGGCCTGCCTGATGCGATCATGCTGCGCCCGTCGGTGATCGCCGTCCTGGACGGCGTCAAGGGAGAGGTCACGGTCGTCTCCCCCGCCTGGGTGGCCGAAGGGCAATCGGCCAAGGCCGCCTATGCGCAGGCCGCCGAGCGTGTGATGGACGCGGTGCGCGATCTGGAACGCGCCATGCCCGCTGAAACCCGCGATCTGGGGGACGCGTCCGAGATTGCGCCGCCGGTGTCGAACTTTACCAAGTCCGGCTATATGGAAGCGGTTGAAAAGGCCAAGGAATACATCCGCGCGGGCGACATCTTTCAGGTTGTCCCGGCGCAGCGCTGGACGCAGGACTTCCCGCTGCCGCCTTTTGCGCTTTATCGGTCTCTGCGGCGCACCAACCCATCGCCCTTCATGTTCTATTTCAACTTCGGCGGCTTTCAGGTCGTCGGTGCCAGCCCAGAGATTCTGGTGCGTGTCTTTGGCGATGAGGTCACGATCCGCCCGATCGCCGGCACCCGCCCCCGTGGCGCGACGCCCGAAGAAGATAAGGCCAACGAGGCCGACCTGCTGGCTGACAAGAAAGAACTGGCCGAGCATCTGATGTTGCTGGATCTGGGCCGCAATGACACGGGCCGGGTAGCCAAAATTGGTACCGTGCGCCCGACCGAAGAGTTCATCATCGAACGCTACAGCCATGTGATGCACATCGTCTCGAACGTGGTTGGCGAGCTGGCCGAAGACAAGGACGCGCTGGATGCGTTTTTTGCCGGGATGCCTGCGGGCACCGTCTCGGGCGCACCGAAAGTTCGCGCGATGGAGATCATCGACGAGCTGGAGCCCGAAAAGCGCGGTGTCTATGGCGGCGGCGTGGGGTATTTCAGCGCCGGTGGCGACATGGACATGTGTATCGCCCTGCGGACAGCCATCGTGAAGGATCACAAACTGTATATTCAGGCCGGTGGCGGTGTCGTTTACGACAGCGACCCCGAATACGAATACATGGAGACCGTCCACAAATCGAACGCCATCCGCCGCGCTGCAGCTGATGCCGCGCGGTTTACCGGTTCCGGCAACAGCTAAGAAAAACGGCTGACCGCTTCGGTCAGCCGTAAAAGCGTTCAGCGTTTACTGAACCTCTTTCATCATCACTGCGGAAATCGGTGCCATTGCGACGCGGTTGCCCCGATCCTCGAGTCCCCATAGCAGCAGCGCCGAGATTGTGTCGGGGCGCAGTCGACCCAACATCACGACGGTACCTTCCTGCCCGGCGCGGAATGCGGCCTGATCCAGGAAACGGCGCATGATCTTGGGATCCTGACGCGCGCCGTCGATATCACGGAAGATCACGCCCGACGGCACGCCATTCCGCGCCGCCAGCTTCTGCACGGTGTTCAGCCCATTATCCTGCGTGACCAAACCCCGCCCGGTACCGGCGGCAATTGCAGCCACCTGATCGGCCAGTTTACGATTGCCCTGAATGCCCGATTCCACGCCCTCAAGGATACCCACTGTCTCTGGCAGCGTATCGAGCCAAACGGCCAGCGAGACTTCGGCGTCTTGCGCGCTGGCGGCTTCGGGCAGATCAGCCAGCGCCAAAACTTCGAAACCGGCCTCGCGGTGCTTGTTCATCTTTTCGGCGGCTTCCGGATCAGAGGGGCTGACCGCAAAGGTCAACGGGTATGGGAAGTCCTGCAACGCTTCGGCGCCGAAAGCGCCCTCGTCGTCGATCAGGATTATTGACATCAAAGGCTTGGCTTCAGGGTTTTCAAAATCGGCGGCGTAGGCCTCGATCGGTTTGCCCGGAACAACCACATCAGTGGCCGTATCGGTAACCTGTTCAACATCATCACGTTCGGTCAGGGGCAAAACACGTCTACCAACGCTGGGAGCTGCGGCGACTTCACCTTCTCCTCCGATCTGGGGAACGGATGCTATCCGGGGCAAATCGCGCGGTGCTGCATCTTCGTCGCCTTCGACCGCAATCGGGCTATTCTCGAAGGGATTTGTTTCTGCTTCTGGCGCACTGGTGTCGGCCACCTCGGGTTCGGCATCCGGCGCAACATCGGTAACGGCAGGTTCTGTCTCCGGCGCAACTTCGGGTACGGGTTGAGATTCAACGTTAACGGTTTCGGGGACCGGCTGGGGTTCAACCTCGACGACCGGTTCAGGCTGAGCTTCGGGCGCATCCAGCGACACCTCGGGCAAAGCCTCGGCGTTGGGCGATACCTGCACCAATGGTGGTGCCTGCGGCGCAACAGGTGCCTCTGTCGACACGGAAACAGGCGTTGAACGGGCTGCGACGGGCTCATCAGCCTGTGCAGCGTGTTCATTCACCCGGGGCTGGGCCTCGGGCTGGATCTCGACATCCGCCAGTTCAGCCAACGTGTCGGTTTGGTCAAAGGTGGATTCGGGTTCGGTTGGCGGCAGGTCCAACACATCTGAATCGCCAACGGCGTCGGTCGCCTCTGCAGTGGTGTCGGGAACCTCTGCCGCTGCGGGTTCCGGAGCTGACACCGCCACTTCCGGTTTTTTCGTCAGAGGCGTGTTCAGAGACAACACTGCCCCCAATACAAGAACAACGACCGTTCCCACGATCATTCCACCGACAAATCCGCCCATAACAATTGCCTCTCGTCCTGGTCCTGCTTCGATCGCATGTTCGCCGTCTGCTGCGGCATTTGCTTGCCCAGACGCCAGGAACCGGATGTCCCCTTGACGCTGCCGCGCAAGCCTGAGCATGTATGTCCCGACATTATACCGTGGCCCGGGGCTGTATCGCCAGCCCGAAATGCCCAAGCCGAGACAAGTGCCCAAATGCTGCTGCTGATCGACAACTACGACTCGTTTACTTACAACCTCGTACACTATTTAGGCGAACTTGGCGCCGAAATGGTCATTCGGCGGAATGATGCTTTGGATGTTCAGGAAGCCATGGCCATGAACCCGGCGGGCATCCTGCTGAGCCCCGGTCCCTGTGATCCGGATCAGGCTGGCATATGCCTGGCCCTGACCGAGGCAGCGGCTGAAACGAAAACGCCACTGATGGGCGTTTGCCTCGGGCATCAGGCCATCGGACAGGCCTTTGGGGGAGACGTGATCCGCTGCCACGAAATCGTACACGGCAAAATGGGTACGATGCACCATACCGGCAAAGGTGTCTTCGCCGGGCTGCCCTCGCCCTTTGAGGCGACCCGCTATCATTCTTTGGTGGTTGATCCCAATACTCTGCCCGACTGTCTTGAGGTCACGGCCGAGCTGGAAGACGGCACCATCATGGGCTTGCAGCACAAAGAGCTGCCCATCCACGGCGTTCAGTTCCACCCGGAATCCATCGCCTCCGAGCACGGCCACGCCCTGCTCAAGAATTTCCTGTCCGAGATGAAAGTACCCGCATGAGCGACGCTCTGAAACCGCTGATCGGAGCCGCCGCCGACCGGTCTTTGACCCGCGACGAGGCCGAACAAGCCTTCGCAATCCTGTTTGAAGGTGAAGCCACCCCCAGCCAGATTGGCGGATTGCTGATGGCAATGCGCACCCGAGGTGAAACGGTCGAGGAGTACGCCGCTGCTGCCGCTGTGATGCGCGCAAAGTGCAACGCCGTCAGTGCGCCCACTGGTGCAATGGATATTGTCGGCACCGGGGGGGACGGCAAGGGAACGCTGAACATCTCGACCGCTACGGCCTTTGTTGTGGCCGGGGCCGGTGTCACCGTGGCAAAGCACGGCAATCGCAATCTCAGCTCGAAATCCGGCGCTGCGGACGCCTTGGGGCAGCTGGGAATAAACGTGATGGTTGGCCCGGAAACTGTTGAAAAGGCTTTGGAAGAAGTCGGCATCGGCTTCATGATGGCGCCGATGCACCACCCGGCTATCGCCCATGTTATGCCCTCTCGGCAGGAGCTTGGCACCCGCACGATTTTCAACATCCTCGGCCCGCTTACCAACCCGGCCGGTGTTAAACGCCAACTGACCGGAGCCTTCAGCCGCGATTTGATCCGCCCGATGGCAGAAACACTTGGCCTGTTGGGCTCGGACCACGCCTGGCTCGTACACGGGTCCGATGGCACCGATGAACTGACCATCACCGGCATCAGTTGGGTCGCCTCCCTTGAGGACGGCATTGTCAAAGAGGTCGAGCTTCACCCCGAGGACGCAGGCCTTCCAGTGCACCCGTTCGAGGATATCCTTGGCGGCACGCCCGAAGAAAACGCCGTTGCCTTCCGTGCCCTGCTGGATGGGCAGCCCTCGGCCTATCGCGATGCGGTGCTGCTGAACTCAGCCGCCGCACTGATCGTCGCAGACGCTGCCACCGACCTCAAGGACGGGGTAGCCAAGGCCGTCGAAAGTATCGACAGCGGAAAAGCCAAAGAAAAAATCGCCGCACTGGCCCGAATGACTCAGGAGGCCGCATGACAGAGACGGTACTGGACAAGATCAAAGCCTATAAACTGGAGGAGGTTGCCGCAGACAAGGCTGAGAAACCTCTGAACGTTCTGGAGGGCGAAGCCAGGTTCGCCCCTGAGATTCGTGGTTTTGCTGCTGCCCTGCAGACGGCCACGCGCAAGGGCTATGGTCTGATCGCAGAGGTCAAAAAAGCCAGCCCCTCCAAAGGGTTGATTCGTCCGGATTTTGACCCGCCCGTGCTGGCCAAAGCCTATGAGGAAGGCGGCGCGGCTTGTCTGTCGGTGCTGACCGACACGCCCAGCTTTCAGGGCGCCAAAGAGTATCTGACCGAAGCCCGCGCGGCCACGTCGCTGCCTGCCTTGCGCAAGGACTTCATGTACGACCCCTATCAGGTGATCGAAGCGCGCGCTTTGGGTGCGGACTGCATTCTGATTATCATGGCCTCGGTCGAGGACAGCCAGGCGGCTGAACTCGAACAAACCGCGTTCGACTGGGGCATGGACGTCCTGATCGAGGTTCATGACGAGGCCGAACTGGTGCGCGCAACACAGTTGAAAAGCCCTCTGATCGGGATAAACAACCGCAATCTCAAGACCTTCGAGACCTCGCTTGATACCACGCGCCGGTTGTCGAAACTGGTACCGGGTGACCGGACTATCGTATGTGAAAGCGGCCTGAGCACGCCCGCAGACCTGGCCGATATCGCCCGCTATGGCGCGCGTTGTTTCCTGATAGGTGAAAGCCTGATGCGTCAGGACGATGTCACCACTGCAACACGTCAATTGCTGGCAAACCCGCTGATCCCCGGAGTGATGTGATGCCACTGACCCATTTTGACGCTCAGGGACAGGCGCACATGGTCGATGTGTCAGACAAGGCTGTCACCGACCGGGTGGCAGTTGCAGCCGCCCACATCAAAATGGCGCAGGAAACCTTTGATCTGATTTCTGAAGGCCGCGCCAAAAAAGGTGACGTTCTGGGCGTTGCACGGCTGGCCGGTATCATGGGCGCAAAGAAAACGCCCGAACTGATTCCGCTGTGCCACCCTCTGCCGATCACCAAAGTGGCCGTCGAACTGACGCTGGACCCTGATCTGCCCGGTGTTCAGATCGAGGCAACCGTCAAGACGTCGGGCCAGACCGGGGTTGAGATGGAGGCCCTGACCGCCGCCTCAACCGCCGCGCTGACCGTCTATGACATGATCAAGGCCGTAGATAAGGCGATGGAAATCGGCGGCCTCCGGGTTTTATTAAAAGACGGTGGTAAATCAGGGCGTTACGAGGCGAAATGATTACGGTTGAAGACGCCCGGGCGCTGCTGTTTGATCTCGTTTCCCCACTGAGCGCTGAAGCTGTTCCGCTTGTCGATGCCTCCGGGCGCGTTCTGGCGCAAGACGTCAGCGCCACCCGCGATCAGCCGCCTTTTGCCGCATCTTCGATGGATGGCTATGCACTGAAAGCGACCGAGGTCGAACTGCACGCGATGTTCAAAGTCATCGGTGAGTCCGCGGCCGGTCGTCGTTTCGAAGGCACCGTCGGGCCAGGCCAGGCCGTGCGTATATTCACCGGCGCTCCGATACCAAATGGCGCAGATTTCGTTGTTATTCAAGAAGATACCGACCGTCGCGGCGATCTGCTGACGATCACAGACGAACCCGGCACCAAGTCCAACATCCGCCCGGCCGGTATCGATTTTCAAAGCGGCACGCAAATCTCGGCGCCGCGCGTACTGCGCCCCGAGGACATTGCGTTGATGGCGGCCATGAATATTCCAGTCGCACCGGTCACGCGCAAACCCGTCGTCGCGTTGATCTCGACCGGGGACGAACTGGTCATGCCGGGCGAAACCCCCGGCCCCGATCAGATCATCGCCTCGAATACCTTTGGCCTGAAAGCCCTGCTGGAAAACGCAGGCGCGCAGGTGCGTATCCTGCCGATTGCTCGCGACACCGTCGCCTCGCTTGAAACCGCCTTTGGGCTGGCAAAGGGTGCCGATCTGGTCGTTACCATCGGCGGCGCATCGGTCGGCGAATATGACCTTGTAGCGGATGTCTCGGAATCGCTGGGAATGGAGCGGTCCTTCTACAAAATCCGAATGCGGCCGGGGAAACCTCTGATGGCCGGTCGGCTAGGCACTGCCGCAATGGTCGGCCTGCCGGGAAATCCTGTGAGCGCAATGGTTTGCGGCTATCTCTTTCTGGTTCCGATGGTGCGTCGCATGTTGGGTATTGAACAGATTCTGGCGCCATTTCAACGTGCCCGTCTGGCCGAACCGATCACCGAAAACGGCCCGCGTGAACACTATATGCGCGCGATATTGGACGACAGCGGCATTCGCGCCTGCACCGATCAGGACAGCTCACTGCTAAGCGTTCTGGCGCAGGCAAACGCCTTGTTGGTACGAAAACCGCACGATCCCGCGCGCGCTGCCGGGGATGAAGTGCTGTACCTGCCGATTTAGGAGGCGTGCAAATCCGTTGACACAAAACGTGAACATGCGTAGAACAAAAGAAAACGCATGACCGACGAGGTGTGAGCAATGCTGACCAAGAAACAGTTGGATTTGTTGGAATTCATCCACAAACGCGTTCAGGCGGACGGCGTTCCGCCCAGTTTCGATGAAATGAAGGCTGCATTGGATCTGCGGTCGAAATCCGGCATCCATCGCCTGATTACGGCACTGGAAGAACGTGGCTTTATCCGACGCCTTGCCCACCGCGCCCGGGCGATTGAGATTGTCAAGTTACCGGAAAGCCTGGGTGGAGAACCTACGGTCGCCTTCAAACCGCGCGTCATCGAAGGCGACAAGCCCGAGGGACCACGCCCGGCGAATTTCGAACCGGTCACCGTGGACGCCATGGAACTGCCGGTTATGGGTCGCATCGCTGCAGGTGTCCCGATTGAAGCGATCAGTCACGTGTCGCACCGCGTTGCAGTTCCGGGCAGCATGGTTTCGGGCAAAGGTGATCATTATGCGTTGGAAGTCCGCGGGGATTCGATGATCGACGCGGGCATCAATGATGGTGACGTTGTAGTCATCCGCGAAACCAGAGTGGCGGATAACGGCGACATCGTGGTTGCTCTGGTCGAAGATCAGGAAGCTACCCTGAAACGGTTTTTCCGCCGCGGAAACGCCATTGCCCTTGAGGCCGCGAACCCCGCCTATGAAACCCGTGTTCTGCCTGAGGACAAGGTTAAGGTACAGGGGCGACTGGTCGGGCTGATCCGCAGCTATTGAGCCTTTTTTGAATAACGGTCCCCTGTCAACTCCGGGGACCACAAACGATGGCCGATGACCGCTCGGCTGGTTGTTATGCGACCGTTATACAAAGCCAGGCTTCCGGTCTCTTTCAGGCGGTCCGGGTCGAACAGGCCGCAATCCCCAGTGATATCCAAGGGAACAGCAGAAACAACAATCTGGTTTTCCCGGCATTCCCCGAAGCCCTGAGCGGCGCGTTTTCCGGTAACGTGGACCAGTTCCTTGCCCTGCCAGACATAACGTTGGATCGCGCCGGACGTATCGGGCCAGCGGCGGGCGGCGTTGGTCTGGTCCGCGCCATCGCCGTCGTTTTCAAGCCAAACGGTCGCAATAAACCCACTGCCCTTTTCCTTGCTGAGCGCCCGGCCCTTTTCGGTCATGACGCCCACCAATCCGCCAGAATCCGCTATCAGTACTTCGGGCCGTTGCCCTTGCCCCCAAAGCAAAAACGCCACTGCTACCGGAGCGACCCCGATCCATTTCGCCCGCCCGCGCCACAGCGCTATCCACAATGCACCGAGGGCAAATACCGGCAATACATAGTGCGGCGGACTAACGACATAGCCTTGGGCACCGTCCAGGCCAGAGACCTTGTCCGAGACATTCAGAATCCACTGCAGCCCCAACCCCATGACGTGCAGCGCCAGTGCCTCCAACCCGAACGGGGCCAACAGCGCCGCAACAAAGGCCGCTGGCACCACAACCATACCCATCACCGGTACCGAGAGCATGTTGGCCAGCAACCCGTAATGCGACATCGTGTTGAAATGCGCCGCCCCGATTGGCGCTGTCGCCAGACCGGCGATGGCTGATGACAATAACAGACCCGCAATAGGTTTCGTCCATTTCGGCCCCGGCAATGGACCATAGTCCCGCAATTGCCCGAACACTGCCACAAGCGCGGTCGTCGCTGCAAAAGACATCTGAAAACCGGGGCTCAGCAGAGATTCTGGGCGCAACACCAAGACGATCAAAGCGGCCACGGCAACAACGCGAAGAGAGATTGCTCGACGGTCGATCAGTATTGCCCCAAGCATGACGCTGGCCATGACAAAGGCCCGCTCGGTGGCGACGTTGCCACCGGACAGCATCAGATAGATGACAGCTGCGACAAGCGCGCAGAGTGCCGCCAGCTTGCGCACGGGCAGACGCAAGGCCACGGCGGGAATTGCGGACAGGGCCAGCCGGCAGACCAGAAACACGAACCCGGTCAGCAGCCCCATGTGCAGGCCGGATATCGCTAGCAAATGCGCAAGGTTAGATGCGCGCAACGATTTCAGCGTCTCCTGCCCCATACCACTGCGGTCACCTGTGGTAACCGCAGCGGCGAACCCACCGATCTCACCGGGCAGGATCGAACGGACCTGCTCAGAGATGGCCATCCTTATTGCCGTGACACGCACTCCTTCGGTCGCCTCTCCGGGCGGCGCAACCGTCATCACCGGAACGCGGGTGTATCCAACCGCGCCGAGACGCTGAAACCATGCGTGGCGGCGGAAATCAAACCCTCCGGGTTCGACCGGGCCTTGTGGTGGTGAAAGGTGCCCCGTGGTCATGATCCTTAGGCCCGGTGCCAGCGATGCCTGTTCGCCATGTAGTGAAAGCCGGACGCGCTGCGGGCGGCGGTCCTCGGGCACATCCCCTATGCGCACCTGGTCCAACGTCACCCGCAACGCGTCCGAGGCAGAGCGATCCATGGCCACGACCCGCCCCTCGACCGGGCCGTAATAGCGCCAAGACAGAACCGGCTCTGCGACCGAGTGGGCCCGCGCGCCGGCCAGTACAAAACCTGCCGCGATCAACGCGCCCCCCATTACCAACTCAGCCCAACCGGTTCGCATCCTGCGACCGGTCCAGACAAGGCCCAACATCAGCAACAACAGGCACAAATACACCTGCCAACCCGGTTCAAACCGGAGACTGAAGTACAGACCAATGCCGACGGCCAGACATACCGGTGACCACTGAAACAAATACCCTGTCTGGTTCAGCAATGCGGCCTCGACCCGTGCCAGAACACGCATGGTTGCCCCCGTCCTTCGGGCTCGTTAGACAGACGCCAATCTATGCCAGACACGGTTACCAAAAGGTTAATCCACACAATGTCCGATCAGGTCGTCACCCGTTTCGCCCCCTCGCCCACCGGTTTTCTGCATATCGGTGGTGCCCGAACCGCGCTGTTTAACTGGCTGTATGCCCGTGGGCGCGGCGGCAAGTTCCTGCTGCGGATCGAAGACACCGACCGTGAACGCTCGACCCCCGAGGCGACTGCGGCGATCCTGCAGGGCATGGAATGGCTGGGTTTGGATCATGATGGCGATGTGATCAGCCAGTTCGAAGGTGCCGCGCGTCACGCCGAAGTGGCCCACCAGCTGCTGGCCGAAGGCAAGGCGTACAAGTGCTTTTCGACTCAGGAGGAAATCGCCGAATTCCGCGAACAGGCCCGGGCCGCGGGAAAGTCGACCCTGTTCCGCAGCCCCTGGCGTGATGCTGACCCGGCGACCCACCCGGACGCTCCGTTCGCGATCCGTATCAAGGCCCCTCAAGACGGCACAACCGTGATCCGGGATCAGGTGCAGGGCGACGTGACCATCCGCAACGATCAGCTGGACGACATGATCCTGCTGCGCTCGGACGGCACGCCGGTCTATATGCTGGCCGTGGTTGTTGACGATCACGACATGGGCGTAACCCATGTGATCCGCGGTGACGACCACCTGAACAATGCCGCGCGCCAGATGATGATCTATGAGGCGATGGGCTGGGATGTCCCGGTCTGGGCACATATCCCGCTGATTCACGGACCCGATGGCAAGAAACTGTCGAAACGTCACGGCGCGTTGGGCGCCCAGGAATACCAGGCGATGGGCTACCCTGCGGCAGGTATGCGCAACTATCTGGCCCGTCTCGGCTGGAGCCATGGCGACGACGAGTTTTTTACCGACGAACAGGCGAAAGAGTGGTTCGATCTGGACGGAATTGGTAAAAGCCCGGCCCGCTTCGACTTGAAAAAGCTCGAAAATCTCTGCGGGCAACACATTGCTGTTTCGGATGACGCTGCACTGCGGCAGGAAATCGAAGCTTATCTGGACGCAGCGGAACTTCCCGGTCTGACTGCGACGCAATCAAGCGATCTTGAACGTGCGATGTATTGTCTTAAGGATCGCGCGCGAACATTCCCGGAACTGCTTGAAAAAGCACATTTTGTACTGGTTTCCCGCCCTATTGACCCAGATGAGAAAGCGGCCAAGACGCTGCAATCTGTATCCGACGGTATACTGAAAGAATTGACGCCGCACGTGCAAAATGCTAGCTGGTCGCGAAACGAACTGGAGGAGACCCTCAACGCCTTTGTAGAGGCACAGGGGACCAAGTTTGGCAAGCTGGCCGGCCCGCTTAGGGCGGCACTCGCAGGCCGCACTGTTACACCTTCGGTTTTTGACATGATGCTTGTGCTGGGGCGCGATGAGACCCTGGCGCGGCTTTCCGATGCAGCAAACTAATCCTGGGTTCATATTCAGGTAACGCTGCTCCGCTACGACCCGGTCAGCGCATCCGTGCGTGACCGCCGACCGCACAGCCGATTACTCTTTCGGCGCGCGCATGAACGAGGAAGGGACAAAAATGACCGACAACAAAACTGCCACTCTAAAAGTCCATGGTGAAACTTACGAGTTGCCGGTTCATTCGCCAACCGCGGGACCTGACGTAATCGATATCCGCAAGCTCTATGGCCAGGCTGGCGTGTTCACCTATGATCCCGGCTTTACGTCGACGGCCAGCTGCGACAGCACCATCACCTATATCGACGGTGAAAAGGGCGAGCTTCTGCACCGCGGTTACCCGATCGACCAACTGGCCGAGAAATCCCACTTCCTCGAAGTTTGCTACCTGCTGCTGTACGGAGAGTTGCCGGCCGCCAAGGATCTGGAAAAGTTCGAAACCACCATCACCCGTCACACTATGCTGCACGAACAGATGCAGTATTTCTATCGCGGTTTCCGCCGTGACGCGCATCCGATGGCGATCATGGTTGGCGTAGTTGGCGCAATGTCGGCCTTCTACCATGACTCGACCGACATTTCGGACCCACATCAGCGTGAGGTCGCCTCGCATCGCCTGATCGCCAAGATGCCGACCATCGCGGCCTGGGCCTTTAAGTACCACATCGGTCAGCCCTTCGTTTATCCGCGCAACGACCTGGACTATGCGTCGAACTTCCTGCGCATGTGCTTTGCTGTTCCGGCCGAAGATTATGAGGTCAACCCGATCCTCAGCCGCGCGATGGACCGGATTCTGACTTTGCACGCGGATCACGAACAGAACGCTTCGACATCGACCGTGCGTCTGGCCTCGTCTTCGGGCGCAAACCCGTTTGCCTGTATCGCTGCTGGCGTTGCCTGCCTCTGGGGCCCTGCCCATGGCGGCGCAAACCAGGCCTGCCTGGAGATGCTGGAAGAGATCGGCTCGGTTGATCGCATCCCCGAATATATTGCCCGCGCCAAGGATAAAAACGATCCGTTCCGCTTGATGGGCTTTGGTCACCGCGTCTACAAGAACTTCGACCCGCGCGCCAAGGTGATGAAGCAGTCGGCAGACGAAGTGCTGGACCTGTTGGGCATCGAAAACAACCCGAAATTGCAGGTTGCCAAAGAGCTTGAGAAAGAAGCGCTGGAAGATCCCTATTTCGCCGAGAAGAAGCTGTTCCCGAATGTCGATTTCTATTCAGGTATCATTCTCGAGGCGATGGGCTTCCCGACCTCGATGTTCACTCCGATCTTTGCGCTGTCGCGCACTGTTGGCTGGGTCAGCCAATGGAAAGAGATGATTGCCGATCCGCAGAACAAGATCGGTCGTCCACGCCAGCTGTATCTGGGCGAAACCATGCGCGACTACGTGGACATCGAGAACCGCTGATCGCCGCGATTAAATGCCAAAGCCCCGGACCTGTGTCCGGGGCTTTTTTTATAGCAGGCTCAATTGATCACCAATCTGAGCCGGGCGGGCAAACAAATCGCATCGCAAGGGTGGTGTGCGCGTCGCCAACCCCAGACGTTTGACCGCCAGCGCGAACCGCTTGGCAATCAGCCCTGCGTATTCTCCTTCACCGCGCATCCGGTGACCCCAGCGTGGGTCATAGTCCCTGCCCCCATGCATTTCGCGCAGCTTTGACATGATCTTTTCGGCGCGTGCTGGCTCGTGATCCTTCAGCCAACCCTGCCACAGTTCCGAAACTTCGCGCGGCAGGCGCAACATGATCCAGCTGGCGGCATCCGCGCCCGCGCCCCTGCCCGCCTCAAGCAGGTGTTCCAGTTCGTGATCCGTCAGCCCTGGAATCACCGGAGAGGTCATGACCCGCACCGGTACACCCGAATCGGTCAAACGACGAATGATGGCCAGCCTCCGCCGCGGTGACGGCGAGCGCGGCTCCATTCGGCGGGACAAATCCGCATCCAGTGTGGTCAGCGAAATCCCGACCCGGACCAACCCCTTCGCCGCCATCGGTGCCAGAATATCCAAATCCCGTTCGATCAATGCCCCTTTGGTGACAATGCCGACAGGATGGTTGAATTCCTGAAGAACCGAGAGGCAATCTCTCGTTATTTTACGGTTTTTCTCTATCGGCTGATACGGGTCCGTATTTGTTCCCAAAGCGATAGTCGCCACTTTATAGCCCTTGGCAGATAGTTCTTTGCGCAGGGTATCCGCCGCATTCGGTCGAGCAATCAGGCGGGTTTCAAAATCAAGACCCGGAGACATTCCCAGATAGGCGTGAGTCGGGCGCGCAAAGCAATAAACGCAGCCATGTTCGCACCCGCGATAAGGGTTGATCGAGCGGTCAAAAGGCAGGTCTGGCGAGCGGTTATACGTGATCAGGCTGCGCGCGATCTCATCCCTGACATCTGTCCGCAAAGGTGGGATATCCTCTTCAATCTCCCAGCCGTCGTCACAGGGCACGGTGTCAAATTGCTCGAACCGACCTGCTGTGTTTGAGGCGGCTCCCCGGCCTCGGATATGCGGTGCAGCCATTTTTGTTCCCGTTATGTTCCAATCTTGGTTATACAGGTGTTCATGGGACCCGGCAAGCAGGCCGCACAGTTTCGAGGATTTTTCAGCCACTTGATCCCGACGAGACCAGCAAGCAGGAAATTGAACAGAATGCAGGATCATCTTGCAGAAAATTCTGTCGAGCCGAGCAAGAATCTGACGTATAGGTCGGTCTCGAAACTACTGAGGTCGCAATCGTCACAGTAAAACTGCGGCGTTTTGGCCAAAACGGCAAAAATGCCACCACGGGCCGATGGTCCGCACAGCTCAGGGAAGCGCCCCATGTCCGACGAAGAAGACATCGTCCTGTCCGAACTCAACGACGAAGAACTTGTCGAACAGATGTTCGACGATCTTTACGACGGTCTGAAAGAAGAAATCGAAGAAGGCACGAACATCCTGCTGGAACGCGGATGGACTCCTTATGACATTCTGACCAAGGCTCTGGTCGGTGGCATGACCGTTGTTGGCCACGACTTCCGGGACGGCATCCTGTTCGTGCCCGAAGTTCTACTGGCCGCCAACGCGATGAAGGGCGGCATGTCGATCCTTAAGCCGCTGCTGGCCGAAACCGGTGCGCCGCGCGTCGGCAAGATGGTCATTGGCACCGTGAAGGGCGACATCCACGACATCGGCAAGAACCTTGTTTCGATGATGATGGAAGGCGCAGGTTTCGAGGTTGTCGATATCGGCATCAACAATCCTGTAGAGAACTATCTGGAAACGCTGGAGGCCGAACAGCCCGATATCCTGGGCATGTCGGCCCTGCTGACCACGACCATGCCCTACATGAAGGTCGTGATCGACACTTTGGTCGAGCAAGGCCTGCGCGAAGAATACATCGTTCTGGTTGGCGGTGCACCGCTGAACGAAGAGTTCGGCAAAGCGATCGGTGCAGACGGTTACTGCCGTGACGCAGCTGTGGCCGTGGAAATGGCCAAGGATTTCGTCTCGCGTAAGCACAACCAACTGGCCGGCTGATCGGACAAACTCGAGTGTTCAAGGGTCGTCCGGTTTTCGGGCGGCCCTTTTTTGTTTTCGCAAGCGGCACTATCTGTCGCATAGAATTCCGAGGGGTACCCGATGCAACAGGACAAATTACCGGACGATGCCAGCCTGACAACCAAGGGTTACGCCGCTGACACGCAGGGGCAAATTCTGCTGTTGGCCTGCGGCGCGCTTGCGCGCGAGATTCTTGATTTAAAACGTCGAAACGGCTGGGACCACATGGCGCTGACCTGTCTGCCCGCGATTCTGCATGTCCACCCTGAAAAGATCACTCAGGCGGTTCGGGAGGCGGTGGCAAAGCATCGCGATCACTATGATCAGATCTATGTTGTTTATGCCGACTGCGGCACTGGCGGCCTGCTGGAGAAAGCGTGCACGGAATTGGGCGTTGAAATGGTAAAAGGCCCCCACTGCTATTCCTTCTTCGAGGGAAATCAAGCCTTTGAAGCCCGGGGCGAGGACGAAACCACCGCCTTCTACCTGACCGACTTTCTGGCGCGTCAGTTCGATGCCTTTGTCTGGAAACCTCTCGGCCTCGACCGGCACCCTGAGCTGCGCGACATGTATTTCGGCAACTACACCAAGCTGGTCTATCAGGCGCAGATCGAAGATCCGGATCTGACCGCCCGCGCCCGTGAATGCGCCGAGCGGATGGGTTTGGAATTCGAACGTCGCTTTACCGGCTATGGCGATCTGGAATCCACGCTGACGGATTGGGCAAACCGCAAACCGGCTGATTGATCCGCGTCAGGCGTTTTCCTGCGCGACGTCGCGGATGCGTTCGATCATCGCGCGCAGCCCGTTTGAACGCTGCGCCGACAGGTGATCATTCAGACCAAGTCGCGCCAGTTCACCACCTGCGTCCACCTTGGGCACCTCACTGACCGGCAGACCGTTATACAGCGACCGCAAAACCGCGATCAACCCCCGCACGATCAGCGCGTCGCTGTCACCGTCAAATCGAAAGACACCACCTTCGATGATCGGGTGCAGCCAAACTTGACTGGCGCAGCCGTCAACTTTCGTGGCTGGCACCTTGAGCGCGTCGTCGAGCGGCTCCATCGCCTTGCCCTGATCAATGACATGGCGGTACCGGTCTTCCCAGTCCTCCAGAAATTCGAAGTCCTCGACGATTTCCTCAAAGGCAGGCGTGGCCATTTTGCGGCGGTCCTTTTGTTGCGATCACAATTGTGACCTATGCCGCCGACCTGCGCCTGTCCACCCCCTAGCGTGGCTTTTCAAACCGTGGAATTTGCGATAACCCATTGCTGGAATTACTGCTCTGGACGCCTGCACCATGCAAAAATCGTTTACTGTTCTCTTGGTCGCCACGCTGACCCTGACTGCCTGCAACAGCTGGCGCGATTCGCGGGTGAACCCGTCCAACTGGTTCGGCTCCAGCACGTCCGCTTCTCCGCAGGATTCCGCGACCTATGATGCCAATGCACTGGTGCCTGAGAAGAGAGAAGGCGGCGGCCTGCTTTCCAGACCAACACCCGAGGATACCAGCGTTCCGATCGCCAGAATTGACGAGTTGCGCATCGACCCAACCCCGGGCGGTGCAATTGTCTATGTGGCTGGCACCGCAGCCCGCCAGGGAGCCTACAACGCTCAGCTTGTTCGCGCGGAGAGTGAAGAGAATCAGAAGAATGGCGTTCTGGAATTCACGTTCCGCGTGGATTATCCGACCAAGGCGACCAATCAGGGCACCGAGCGGTCACGCATGGTGTCTGACGCCATCAATATCAGCCAGAAAGACCTGGAGAGCACGCGTTTAGTGCGGGTCGTAGGACAGCAGAACGCACTGGAGTCTCGACGCCGGTAACCGGCGTTACAGGGATACAACCTCGACGTTCTGTCCCTTTGCAGCCAGCGCGATCTTGCCGTCGCAAAGTTTCAGGGCGTCTTCGCCGAACACCTCGAATCGCCAGCCAGACATGGAGGGTAATTCCCGCTCGCCCGCTGCAATCTGATCCAGTTCCGAACTGGTGGCGATCAGCTTGGCAGCCACGCCCGAACTTTCGGTTTTCGACTTCAACAGCACCCGCAGCAAATCTGCCAACGCCGGGTTCACCTTTAATTTGTCACGGCTGTTGTCGACGCGCGGCAATCGATCCGAGGGGCAGTTCACCCCCTCTTTCACGGCCGCCAGAATGCCCTCGGCAATCGCACCTTTGCGCGCCTCGCGCAGCAGCAGGCGCGAGCCGCCCAGATCGGACGGAGACTTGGGTTTGGTCGAGGCCAGCTCGATCAATGCATCATCCTTGAACACCCGGCTGCGCGGGACGTTGTTTTCCTGCGCATAAGCCTCGCGGAACTGCGCCAACGCTCGAACCACGGCCAGAAACTTGGCCGAGTTCGTCCGGGTCTTTACCCGCTTCCACGCATCTTCGGGACGAATGTCATAGGTCGTGGGCTGAGTCAGAGTCCGCAATTCCTCGGCCACCCAATGACTGCGCCGCGATTTTTCCAGCTGGGCTGCAAGGTGTTCGTAGATCTGGCGCAGATGGGTCACGTCGGCCAACGCATAGGTCTTTTGTGCCTCGGTCAATGGGCGCCGGGACCAGTCGGTAAAGCGCGAGGTCTTGTCCACCCCCTGCTTGCAGATCTTGCGCACCAGGGTTTCATAGCCGACCTGCTCGCCAAAGCCACAAACCATCGCGGCAACCTGGGTGTCGAACAAGGGCGTAGGGAAGACACCCGCCTCTACCCAGAAAATCTCAAGATCCTGACGGGCAGCGTGGAAGACCTTGACCACGCTCTCGTTTCCGAACAGCTCATACAGCGGGTCAAGCGACAACCCATCCGCGAGCGGATCTACCAGAACCGCGCTGTCTTCGCCCTCGGTCGGCACAGCCAGCTGAACAAGGCAGAGTTTCGAATAGTAGGTCCGTTCGCGCAGAAACTCGGTATCTACGGTGACATAGTCATATTCCGCCGCGGCCTTGCAGAAATTGGCCAGCTCTTGCGTCGTTGTCAGGGTTTTCATTCGCGATACTATTCTTGCTATTTTTCTTCGTGGCGGCTTGTAAGTTTTTTGCCGTACCCAGCCGTGATCAAGACCATAGGCCGAACAATATACGCGTGTAAATCACCCTGAGGCGATCACGGCAGCAGCACCGGAGTCCGATCTCCACTGGCGTAACGACGCAACACTGCTGGATAGAGCTTGTGTTCCCACACCAACACTCGGGCGGCCAGAGCGTCGGGCTTGTCACCGGGTACAATGTTTACCCGCGCCTGTCCCAGGATCGGGCCATCATCCAGCGCCGCCGTCACCTCGTGGACCGAGCATCCATGTTCGGCATCCCCGGCCTCGATGGCGCGGGCGTGGGTGTTGAGGCCTTTATATTTCGGTAGCAACGAGGGGTGGATGTTCAGCATCCGCCCCTGAAAGCGCGATACGAAATCGCCGGTCAAAACCCGCATGAACCCAGCGAGACAAACGATATCGGGTTGCGCCTGCTCCAACGGTTTCAGAAGCTCGGCCTCGAACGCGGCGCGGTCGCCCTTGAAGGGGCGATGGTCCACCGACGCGGTCGGGATGCCGCGCGCGGCCGCCTTTTTCAGCCCGCCTGCCTCGGCGTCATTCGACAGGACCAGACAAGGCCACGCCGGGTGGTCTCCGACCATGCTGTCGACCAGCGACACCATGTTGGAGCCACCTCCTGAAATCAGGATGGCGACGCGTTTTTCACTCACAGCAGCTTGCCCGAATAGGCCATGCCGGGTGTGTCGATGACGGTGCCAAGACGTGAAACCGTCTCTCCCGCCTCGGCCAGAAGCACGGCCAGTTCATCGGCGTGATCTTCGTCGCAGACTACGATCATACCGATGCCGCAGTTGAAGGTCTTCAACATCTCGGCCTCGACGATACCGCCAGTTTCAGCCATCCAGCGGAAGACGGGCGGCAGGTCCCAGGCGTTCAGGTCGATCTCGGCGCCCAGCTCCTCGGGCAGAACACGGGGCAGGTTTTCGGTCAGGCCTCCGCCGGTGATATGGGCCAGTGCGTGCACGCCCCCTGTCCGGATCGCCTGAAGTGCGGGCTTCACATAGAGCCGCGTGGGGGTCAACAGTGCCTCACCCAGAGAACCTTCGCCAAAGGGCGACGCCGCATCCCAACCCAGGCCCGAAATCTCAACCAGTTTGCGCACCAGCGAGTAGCCGTTGGAATGTACGCCGTTCGAGGCGAGACCCAGCAGAACGTCACCTTTTTGCACTTCGGCAGGTAGATGCGCGCCCCGCTCCATCGCGCCGACCGAGAACCCGGCCAGATCAAAATCGCCATCGGGATACATGCCCGGCATCTCAGCTGTCTCACCGCCGATCAGGGCACAACCAGACTGCACACAGCCTTCGGCAATGCCTTCGATGATCCGCGCTGCGGTATCGGTGTCCAGCTTGCCGGTGGCGAAATAGTCGAGAAAGAAAAGTGGCTCGGCCCCCTGACAGATCAGGTCGTTGACACACATTGCCACCAGATCGATGCCCACGCCATCGACCACGCCAGTATCAATGGCGATCCGCAGCTTGGTGCCTACACCATCGGTCGCACCCACCAGAATCGGATCCTGATACCCTGCATCCTTCAGATCGAACAAGGCACCAAACCCGCCCAACCCACTCATCACACCCGAACGATTGGTCCGCTTGGCCGCAGGCTTGATCCGGTCGACCAGAGCGTTCCCTGCATCAATATCAACGCCTGCATCGGCATAGGTGATTCCGTTCTTGCCCGTCGTCATGGCCAGCCCCTCATGAATGGTTCCCGCGCGGGTTATTCGATTGTGCGTCCTGTTGCAACGGTCAGGCTTGACGCGGGCGTTCACCGTGATAGGCAAAGCGCTCAGGCGGGCCTGTAGCTCAATTGGTTAGAGCAGAGCGCTCATAACGCTTTGGTTGGGGGTTCGAGTCCCTCCGGGCCTACCAAAATCCGCAATGATACTTATAAAATAATGCGCAATATCCTTTCAGAATGCCGACGAGCTTTCCGAAGGGATTGAAGGCAAATGCTCCGCGAATCCGATTGCCTTTGTCCGATTCCGGTTCGAGCTGCCCATGTGGTGGAATTGGCACCGGCAGTTCTTGGTGCGCAGACCGTTCCCTGCAAAGCCCCCTTTTAGTTTTGGCTGCATGTTCTGACCTTTTCCCTAGGTCGAGCCCTCACGCTTCTGGATATGAGGAAGCCAAAGCCAAGCGGCAAGCGCGCTTGCTCACCGCACGTCAAACCAAAATCAGGATGAAGTACGCAGATATCGCTGCGAGCAATGCAAGCAGGCCTGCCGTCGTTGGACTTGTATCGGACCGCTTCTGCTCATGAAGAACGCCAGCAATGAAGGAGAAGAACGTCGATGCAACGATTAAACCCAGCGCAACTATTTTCAATAAAATCGCAAAAGAAACACTCATCTTACCCCCCTACCGCAACAAATCTCACGTTGATCCTTTGATAGCTAGCAATTTGTTAAAAATATGTTTTTTCATCCCGGTGTCTACTTGACCTTACGTTGCTACAAGGTTCCCACGTTGCCTGCTAATTCTGGCGGTTCCGCCCCGGCCCTACGTTTACAGGAGTATTTCCACTTGGTCTGATAGTCATCCCACTAGCCGACCTGTACCGAACAATGTCGATCCGTTGCTTTACGCCAGTCCATCCGAACACCTGCTTCTCACCTTGCTTCGTTTCTGGATTCGTTTTCTTCTGCATCCCCGAGGCTGATTGTGAGGTCACATCGACATGGTAGAAAAAATCCAGCCCACGACCCGTCTTGTTGTCATCGTCGCACCCAGCTTCAACATGTCGGCCACGATGGGATTTATTGATCCGCTCCGCGCGGCCAATTACTTGGACGGTCGCTCTTATTTCAGATGGGAATTCGTGTCGGAAACCGGAGGGATTTGTGTATCTAGCAATGGGGCTGGGGTTGAGACGCAGGCGCTGCGCAATCTCGACCCTGCCGCGCCCGACATTGCCATCGTCTCGACCAGTTGGAACCCTGAAAAGCATTTGACTGACAGGCTCGGTAGCGTTTTGCGCCAATGGGCGCGGTCTGGCGCCACGCTGGGCGCGTTGGACACGGGGGCCTTTGTTCTGGCGCAGGCTGGGTTACTGAACGGGCGACGCGCGACGGTCCATTACGAACATATCGACGCCTTTCAGGAGCTTTACCCAGACATTGAGGTGGTCGAGAACCTCTATGCGCTGGATGGCAACCGGATTACCTGCTGTGGTGGAGGCGCCTCGGTGGATTTCGCGCTGCAGATTGTTCAGGGAATCCATGGCAGCGCGCAGGCCAATGCCGCCGCGCGGTATATTTTCCATGACCGCCTCCGAGGCCCTGCCGCCATGCAACAGCCCGAAGGCAGCGAGCCGCTGGGCGCGCTGGTTCCGGCCACCCTGAAGACCGCCATTCAGGTGATGGAGTCGCATCTGGAAGACCCCCTGCCGATACCCGAGATTTGCGAAAAGTCCGGTGTCTCGCATCGCCAGCTCGACCGGTTGTTCGCCACCTATATCAAGAAGACACCGGCCCTGTATTATCGCGACATCCGGCTGGACCGGGCGCGTGGGTTGGTGACGCAGACCGAGTTGCCGATTGCTCAGGTCGCTATGGCGTCAGGCTTTGCTAGCCAGGTCCATTTCAGCCGCGCCTATAAGGATCGCTTCGGCCTGCCGCCCAGTCAGGATCGGACTGAAGGTCGCATTCCGTTCGAATACCGCGCTTGGCCGATGCACCGGAAGCCCAAAGCCTGACCCCAACTCGCGGCGCGAATAGTTAATTCTGTGGCGTAAAAAGTTAAGCGTATCTGCGCGTTTTTGGGGAACATACATTCAGCAAGCCAACCCTCCGGGCCAAACCCGGACGCGTTATGTGGAGCCCCGATTATGAGCGCGCTGCCGTCCAAAGAGCAATTCGACCGGATATCCGATGGGTTCAGCCCCGACCCGTTCAACACGCAATCCCTTAAGGCCGAAGCCTATGTGGACCCGGCCTGGCATCAGGTGGACCTGAACGAAGTACTCGCCAAGACGTGGCAATGGGTGTGTCATGTAGAAAAGCTCCGTGCGCCCGGATCCTATGTGACGGTTGAAATCGCAAACCGCCCCGTTGCGGTGGTGCGCGACCGCGAAGGCACGCTGCGCGCCTTCTACAACGTCTGCAAACACCGCGCCCATCATCTGCTGTCTGGTGAAGGCGAAACAACCCGCATCATGTGCCCCTACCACGCCTGGGTCTACAAGCTGGACGGTCAACTGGTGCGCGCACCCGAAACCGAGAGCCTGACCTCCTTCAACACCAAGGACATCTGCTTGGATCAGGTTCAGGTCGAGGAGTTCGCAGGCTTCATCTATGTCAATCTCGACCCCGACGCGCGGCCTTTGCGCGAGGTTTCCGGCAACCTGGAAACAGAAATTCGCCACTGGGCACCAGATATCGAGAACCTCACTTTCGGCCATCGTTTGACCTATGACATCAAGTCGAACTGGAAGAATGTCGTCGACAATTTTCTGGAATGCTACCACTGCCCGACCGCGCATAAGGATTTCTGCGATCTGGTGGACATGGACACCTACAAAGTCACCACCTACGGCATCTACTCCAGCCATATGGCCGAGGCGGGCAAAGGCGCGAACACCGCCTATGACGTGTCAAACGCGACCGTGCGCACCCATGCGGTTTGGTGGTTGTGGCCCACAACCTGCCTGATGCGCTATCCGGGACGGTCGTCGATGATCGTACTGAACATCATCCCGATTGGACCTGATCGTACGCTGGAAACTTATGATTTCTTCCTTGAAACACCCGAACCCGACGAGGCGGAGCTGGAAGCGATTCGCTATCTGGACGAGGTACTTCAACGCGAAGACATCGACATCGTCGAAAGCGTACAGCGCGGCATGAACACGCCTGCATTTACGCAAGGCCGTATCGTGCATGACCCGAACGGCTCGGGCAAATCAGAGCATGCGGTGCATCACTTTCACGGGCTGGTGTTGAACGCCTACGCGCAGGCTGCGCCGTGACACGGCCGAATATCGTTGTGGTCATGGCAGACCAACTGGCACCGCATTTCTGCGGTGCTTACGGTCATCCAACGGTGAAAACGCCCCACATCGATGTACTGGCCGCGCGCGGGATGCGGTTCGACGCAGCCTATTGCAATTCACCGCTCTGTGCTCCGTCGCGCTTTGCCTTCATGTCGGGGCAATTGATCAGTCGGATCGCGGCCTATGACAATGCCTGCGAGTTCCGCGCCTCAGTCCCAACCTTCGCGCATTACCTTCAGGCACTGGGCTATCGTACCTGCTTGTCGGGCAAGATGCATTTCATCGGCCCGGATCAGAAACATGGGTTTCAGGACCGGGTGACCACCGACATCTACCCCTCGGATTTTGCCTGGACCCCGGATTGGGAGGCCCCGGACGAGCGCATCGACAAGTGGTATCACAACATGGCAACCGTCAAGGAAAGCGGTGAGGCCATCGCGACCTTCCAGACCGATTACGATGACGAGGTCGAATTCGCCGCCCGCCGCTGGCTGATGGACCGAGGCCGAGATCGGGCTGCCGGAGATGAAGCTCCGTTCTGCTTGGTCGCAAGCTTTATCCACCCGCATGATCCCTATGTGGCCAAGCCGGAATGGTGGAACCAGTACTCCGACGCGGATGTACCGATGCCGGAATTCACCTTGACGCCCGTGGAGCAGGATCCGTTCTCGCGCCGGGTGATGGATGGGATCGAGGCAAGCTATGTCCCTCTGACCGAAGAGGAAGTCCGCCGCGCCCGACGCGCTTATCTGGCTAATGTCAGCTTTTTCGACAGCAAGCTCGGCGCGATGGTGAAGACGTTGGACGATATTGGAGAGTTGGACAACACCATCGTCATCGTCACCGCCGACCACGGTGACATGCTGGGCGAGCGCGGGCTTTGGTACAAGATGAACTTCTTCGAACACTCTGCCCGCGTGCCGCTGATCATGGCCGGTCCGGGCGTCACGCAGGGCACCGCATCGAACGCCTGCTCGCTGATCGACATGCTGCCGACCTTCGTAGAAATCGCCGGAGGCAGCGACGCTGCGTTCGGCGAACCCGTGGACGGTCGCTCCCTGATACCTCTGGCGCGCGGAGAGGCTGACTCAATCGATGAAGCCATTGGCGAGTATTGCGCCGAGATGACCCCCTACCCGGTGTTCATGATCCGCAGCGGGCCGTTGAAATACATCCACTGCGACCCTGACCCTCCGCAACTCTATGATCTGGCCATTGATCCGCAGGAAAAGGTGAACCGCGCGCGAGACCCGGATTACGCCGATCAAGTAGCGCAATTCGCGGCGCGTGTTTCTCAGCGTTGGGACAGCGAGAAACTGCGCGCAGATGTGATCTCTACACAAAAATCCCGCCGTGCCCTGCATGCAGCCATGGAAGCCAACCCGCTAGAGAGCTGGGACTACAACCCACCACGCGACGCCTCGCAAGATTACGTACGCAACCACATGGACTGGACGGTTGCGGCAACACGCTATCGCTTCCCGCCTTTGAAGGAGGTCAAGGAATGATGCTGAAAGGCAAAACCGCTCTGGTCACCGGCGGGCGCGGTGGGATCGGCCGTGCTATCGTCGCCCGATTCCTGCGCGAGGGTGCACGGGTCTATGCCGCTGACCTGACGCCCGAAGGGTCTTTGTCGGCGCATGACGACGACGGCAGCACCTTTTTCAAACTGGACGTGACACAGGAAGCGGACGCCATCGCGGCGGTGGAACAGATCGCCGAGGATGCAGGCCAGCTGGATATTCTGGTCAATGCGGCAGGGATCGAGATCGAAAAGACCATCGAGGAAACCTCGCTTGAGGAATGGAACCTGTCCTTTGCGGTCAACGTCACCGGCACCTTCCTAACTTCGAAACTCGCCCTGCCCCTGATGCGCAAAGCGGCTGCATCGGGCCGCACGGCCTCGATCATAAACTTCGGCAGCTATGACGGCTTTATTGCCGATCCTGGTCTTGCCGCCTATTGCGCGACCAAAGGCGCGGTCCATGCGTTGACCAAAGCGATGGCATGCGATCACGGGCCGGAAGGCATCCGTGTAAACGCAATCTGCCCCGGTTACGTCGACACGCCCATGTTGCAAAGCTTTTTCACCGGTGACGGCTCGGGCGGTGACGGCAAGACTATCGACCAATTGCAGCAGGCTGTACGCGATGTGCACCCGATGCGCACCTACGGAACGCCGGACGACATCGCCAATCTGGTAAACTGGCTGGCATCGGATGAGGCGCGCTATGCCAGCGGGCAGCTTTGGGTTCTGGACGGCGGGCTGAGCGCGCAGGTTCAGCAGATGAAGCTATGAGAATTGCGTGCTGATGGGGGAAAACATGCAGACACAGATGCTGATCAACAGAGAGCTGGTCACCGGCAATGGCGAGGCCCTGCCGATATTGAACCCGGCGACCGGAGAAACCGTCGCGCAGGTTCCCGAGGCCACGGCGGAGCAGATCGAGGACGCCACTCGCGCGGCGCATGAGGCGTTTGAAAGCTATCGCCTTACCACGCCCGCTGATCGTGCTGGGTACCTCAACGCAATTGCCGATTTGATCGAGGAGAACATCGAGGAATTAGCGGAACTGGAAACACTGGATGTTGGCAAACCCTGGCCGATGGCTCGCGATGAGGAAATGCCGCTGACCATCGACACGTTCCGGTTCATGGCCGGCGCCGCGCGCACGATGACCGGATCGGTCGCTGGGGAATATGCGACAGGCTATACCTCGATGATCCGCAAGGACCCGATTGGCCCGGTCGCCTCAATCGCTCCGTGGAACTACCCGCTTATGATGGCCGCGTGGAAGATTGCGGCACCTTTGGCGGCGGGGTGCACCATCGTAATGAAACCATCCGAGATTACCCCTCTGGCGACGTTGCGGCTGGCCGAACTGCTGGCCGATGTGCTGCCCAAAGGTGTGCTGAATGTTGTTCATGGCCGGGGAGCGTCGGTCGGCGACGCACTGATCAACGACCCGCAGATCGAGGGGATTTCGATCACTGGCTCACCCGCCACCGGAATGGCGGCGATGCGGGCAGCTTCAAATCAGATCCGCCACGTGCATCTGGAACTTGGAGGCAAGGCTCCGGTCATCGTGCTCGCCGATGCCAACATCGACGCAGTGGCGGAAACGATACGCTATGGTTCGTTTTTCAATGCGGGTCAGGATTGTGCCCAACCCTGCCGGGTGATGGTGCAGGACGGTATTTACGACAAGCTTGTCGCTGCCGTCTCGGATCAGGTCAGCCAGATCAGGATCGGCGCCCCCAAAGCAGACGGCACCGAAATGGGCCCCATCGTCTCGGCAAGCCAGAGGGACCGCGTTGCGGGGTATGTCGATAGCGCCCGCGGCAGTTGCGAGATCTCCGTCGGTGGACAGATCGCAGACGGCCCGGGATTTTTCTACCAGCCGACCGTTGTCGCCAATGTAGACAATGATGCCGAGATCGCGTGCAGAGAAGTCTTTGGCCCCGTCGTCACCCTGTCTCGCTTCTCCGAAGCCGAAGACGCCCTGCGGATTGCCAATGCCGGGCGCCATGGTCTGGCCTCGTCGGTCTGGACCAGAGACGTGTCGACCGCGATGAAAATGACCGCCCAGTTGCGCTATGGCATGACCTGGGTGAACACGCACGGGATGCCTGCAGCGGAAATGCCCTGGGCCGCCATGAAGGGCTCGGGCACCGGATGTGACATGTCGGTTTATGCGCTGGACGCCTATACATCCGTGCGGCATGTGATGGTGGCGCACTGATGCGGCTGGCGGGGAAAAGAGCACTGGTGACCGGCGGCCGCCAAGGTATCGGGCGCGGGATTGTCGAAGCATTCCAGCGCGAAGGTGCAGTTGTCACGACCTGCGGACGGGGGCCCCGTCCCGATGGGTTGGCGGACAGCGTGATCTGGTTTCCGTTGGACGTCACCGACGCCGCCGCTGTCGAAGAACTGGCCTACACGGCCGACGGCACTGATATACTGGTCAACAACGCAGGCGTTCAGGTCGAAAAGACTGTAACCGACAGCACGGATGCCGATTGGGATGCGGTGATCGGCACCAATTGCCAAGGCGTGTTCAACATGTGTCGCGCCTTCATTCCCCGAATGCCCGAAGGCGGATCGATCATCAATATCGGCTCGATCTCTGGCCAGGTCGCGGACCCATCTATGGCGCTGTATAACGCATCCAAAGCGTTTGTGCATGGGCTGACCCGGTCGATTGCCGTCGACCACGGCCCCAGAATACGCTGCAACGCGATCTGTCCCGGATGGATCGAAACGGGGATGTTGGATGCTGGTTTTGATCTGGCGACCAACCCCGAGGCCGCGCGGCAGGATGCTTTGGCCCGCCACGCAGCTCGCCGGTTTGGAAGGCCCGAGGATATCGCCAGCATTGCGGTCTGGCTGGCCTCGGACGAGGCCGGATTTGCTACCGGTCAGTTGTTCACCCTGGATGGCGGCCTGACGGCAGCCTCTCCGCTCAACCCGGGGCTGTTATGATGGAGTCCCCACACACTGCCTGCTTGGGCGGCGGCGTAATCGGTGCCAGTTGGGCGGCGCTGTTTCTAGCCTCAGGGCGTTCGGTTGCGATGTTCGACCCGGACCCAGACGTCGAACGCAAGGTGCGGACCTATATCGAAACCTCGTGGCCCACGATGACCGAACTGGGGCTGGCTGACCAAGGCACACCCGATGCCATCACATTTCACTCCAGAGCCGCCCATGCGGTCGAAGGTGCCACCTTCGTGCAGGAAAACGTTCCTGAACGATTGCCGATCAAACACGCCACTTTTGCTGAGATCGAGCCTGCTCTGGGGTGCGATGCCATTGTCGCCAGCTCCGCCTCGGGGCTGACCCTCAGCCAGATGCAGCCTGGGTGGAAAGACCCCTCGCGCTTTGTTCTGGGCCACCCGTTCAACCCACCGCACCTGATCCCTTTGGTCGAGGTACTGGGCAACGCGCATACCGCCGATGGCGTGGTTGATGCCGCTGAGCACTTCTATAAGTCGGTTGGCAAAACCACGATCCGCCTACACAAAGAAGTGCCCGGCCATGTTGCCAACCGCCTTCAGGCCGCGATCTGGCGCGAGGCGATCAGCCTTGTGGTCTCAGGCGTCGCCTCGGTCGAGGATGTGGACAAGGCCGTCTGGGCAGGGCCCGGCCTGCGATGGGCGGCCATGGGGCCAACCATGCTGTTCAACCTGGGCGCGGGTGAAGGTGGGTTACAGGCCTTCTGCGACCATTTCACGGATACCTTTAACGGCTGGTGGGATGATTTGGGCCAAATCCATCTGACCGATGAGGTCATCCGCGTTCTGACACAGGGTGTCGAGGCCGCAGCGGCGGGCAACTCCCCGTCCGAACTGTCCAGAACAAGGGACGCTCTGATCGTTGCCATGCAAAAATCGGTTGCCGGATTGCGGTGATCGCCGCGCCATCAACGCCCGATGATGATATCCGCGCAGAGGCCACCCAGCCGCTCGCTCCTGCTTAGGCGCAGAACGCCGCCATGGGCGCGTGCAATATCCGACACGATGGCAAGGCCCAGCCCGACACCGGTGCCCCGATTCTGATTGCGCGCCGGATCGAGGCGCGAAAAGGGTTTCACCGCTTCGAACCGCTGATTTGGCGGAATGCCCGGCCCATCATCCTCGACCCGAATACGTATGGATTTCGGAGAAATAGACAGGCTGACATCGGCGCGTTTGCCGTATCGCACAGCGTTCCCGATCAGGTTCTCAACCGCGCGTCGAATAGCGGTGGGGCGCAACATTGCGGTCCCTTCCCCGTCAACCGAGATCAGATCAGCCGCATACCCCGCCCGACCTGCATCCTTGACGATTTGTCGCAACAGGGTTTCGGGATCGACGGTCTCCGGCGCCCCTTCGGCCGCTCCGCGCGAAAACTCAAGGAAAGCGTCCAGCAGCAACTGCATCTCATCGACGTCCTGTTGCAACGGCGCGGCCTCATCCTCGGGCAGCATCGACAGGCCCAGTTTCAGGCGGGTCAGAGGGGTTCTTAGGTCGTGACTCACCCCTGACAGCATCATGGTGCGTTGCTCCATCTGGCGTTCGATACGGGCGCGCATGTCAAGAAAAGCACTGCCCGCCGCCCGAACCTCGATGGCGCCGCCGGGTGAATACGGCACCACCCGACCCCGGCCAAAGGCCTGCGCGGCCTCGGCCAGACGGGTGATCGGGCGCAATTGATTGCGCATGTAGAGAAACGAAATCGTGGTCATGATGATCGCGAAAAACAGCATCGTGACGATCAACTGATGTGGTGCCACCGGTGACAGGCGACGGCGATCAAAGGTCAACTGCAACTGGCCAAGATCGGTTTGCATATAGACGCGCACCTCTTGCCCACTGGGCAAAGCAACCGCCGCAAGGTCAGGCAAAAAGGCGCGCAGATCCGCTTCGACCTGCGGTGCGATGAAATCGTACCAGCGGCGGCGGCCGACCGTCGGCTCTTCGTTGATGTCCAGAAAGCGCGCCTTCATATCCAGCGCCTGCAGATCGGGTCGGACAGCCGCCAATGCCTGTTGTTGCGTTTCGGTTGCATTCACCTCATCAACCACCAGCATCACCTCGCGCGAGGCCGCCCGGGTCATCTGGGCGGTGACATCTTCAAGATGCTTTTGCAGGAATGCGACACCCACTACCAACAGCAGGACGACCACTGGCAGAACCAGTATCAGCGCAGCACGGGCATAGAGGCTGCGCGGCATATAGGGTTTGAGCCATTGCGCCGACATGCGCTAAACCTAACGGGCTGTTACGACAAGAGAAAGAGCACAGAATGCAGTCCCCGGACGATTTCAACCCAACCGCCGGTCCAGCGATCAAGCTGCAACCGGGGCTGCGCCGTATTCTGGCTCCGAATCCGTCGCCCATGACCTATCGTGGAACGAACACCTATCTGCTGGGCACTGGTGATCTTGCCGTGATTGACCCGGGGCCGCTCAGCGATGCCCATCTTGCGGCGATTCTGGACGCCGTGCAGCCCGGTCAGCGCATCAGCCACATTGTGGTCACCCACAGCCATTTGGACCACTCACCGCTGGCGCGCGCCCTGGCCGAGCGCACTGGTGCGCCTGTTCTCGCCTTTGGCGGGCCCGAGGCCGGGCGCAGTGCGGTGATGACCAAACTGGCGCACGGCGGAATGGCAGGCGGTGGCGAGGGCATCGACACCGGCTTCCGCCCGGATATTGAACTGCCTGATGGTGCGCAAATTACCGGTGATGACTGGCAGCTTGATGTGATTCACACCCCCGGGCATTTGGGCAACCACATCGCTTTGGGCTGGGGTGAGGTCTGTTTCACCGGGGATCACGTCATGGGATGGGCCAGCTCGCTGGTCTCGCCTCCGGACGGAGATCTGACGGATTTCATGGCCGCCTGCCATCGCCTGCGCGCGCGCGACTGGTCGGTGTTTCACTCCGGGCACGGCGCTCCGATTCCCGACCCCGCCGCGCGGCTGGAGTGGCTGATCAATCACCGCCTGACGCGCGAGGCTCAGATTCTGTCAGCGCTCGAGGACCGACCCGGCACGGCCCGGAACCTGGCCGAACGTATCTACGTGGAAACTCCGATCGCGCTGTTGCCAGCCGCCGAACGAAACGTATTCGCGCATCTTATTGATCTGCTTGGAAAATCAATGGTCACCACGGATGAGGCGCTATCCGCCACCGCTCGATTTAACAGGCAAGTTTGAGTGCGCGGAACTTTTTTGGGGAATCGTCGCATTCCCCTCTGGACGGCGAAAATCCGGGTTGTTATACGCCCCTCAGTTCCGGCGTAGCTCAGCGGTAGAGCAGTTGACTGTTAATCAATTGGTCGTAGGTTCGATCCCTACCGCCGGAGCCA